>NZ_FOKY01000021.1 GCF_900112165.1 Brevinema andersonii | reverse complement strand
TAATGGAAAATAAATTGAAAGAACAAATAATTGCATTAACGAAAGAATATGCAAAGGAAAAATTTTCTTCTGAGTCTTTTATGCCAAGAAAAACAAATATTCCTATCAGTGGTAAAGTTTTTGATTACCATGAAGTATGCAATTTAGTGGAAAGTGCCTTGGATTTTCATCTTACTACCTATCGTTTTAACGCTAGTTTTGAAAAAAAGCTTCGTGAATTTGTTGGTGTAAAATATGCTCTTACATGTAACTCAGGATCCTCAGCAAATTTATTAGCATTATCTGCTATGACATCTCCTCTGATGAAGGAAAAACAAATACTTCCAGGCAGTGAAGTTATTACTGTTGCGGCGGGGTTTCCGACTACTGTGAATCCTATTTTACAAAACAGGCTCATACCGGTATTTCTTGACATTACTCTTCCTACTTATAACATTGATATTTCTATGCTGGAAAAATCTCTGAGTTCTAAAACAAGAGCCATTATGTTAGCACACACATTAGGGAATCCGTTTGATCTTGATGCTGTCATGGAATTTGCGAATAAACATAATTTATGGGTCGTTGAAGATTGTTGTGATTCTCTTGGGGGCACATATGGCGGTAAAAAATTAGGGACTTTTGGCCATGTGTCTACATTAAGTTTTTATCCGGCTCATCATATTACGATGGGAGAAGGTGGAGCCGTTCTGACGGACGATCCTATGCTGAAAAAAGCAATGGAAAGCATTCGCGATTGGGGCAGGGATTGTTGGTGTTCCCCTGGATGCGATGATACTTGCCATAAGCGGTTTAATATGCAGTTTGGTGGGCTTCCGCAAGGCTATGACCACAAATACGTTTATTCTCATCTTGGATATAATCTGAAGATTACTGATATGCAGGCAGCTGTTGCTGATGCTCAAATAGAAAAATTGCCAGAATTTATAGCGATAAGACGGCGTAATTATAAATTGCTCATGGAAAAAATGTCTCAATTTCAAGAATATTTTATTTTGCCAGAACTTACACCTAAAAGTGATCCTTCTCTGTTCGGATTTTTATTAACCGTTAAAAAAACAGCTCCTTTTACCCGTAATGAAATTACTCAATATTTGAATGAAAAGAAAATAGGAACACGCTTATTATTTGCTGGAAATCTGACAAAACAACCCTATATGAAAAATGTACAATATAGAGTTGTTGGTAATTTGGCAAATACAGATGTTGTGATGAATAATACCTTTTGGATAGGTCTTTATCACGGCATCACTCCTGAAATGATCGATTATGTGGTTGATTCTTTCAAAATATTTATCCATCAAAAAGCAGTTAGGAATAGATGTGAAAAGGATTGTCCAGAATGACTTAGATAGAATTTATAATGCTCTTACCAGTGAAGAAAAATCTAAATTTGCTGACTCCATTATCTTGCTGACAGGCTGTGCCGGATTTTTGGGATTTTATTTTCTTCATTTTCTTGCTAGGTTTTGTGAAGAGCTAGGTATTTCAAAGATTATCGGGTTAGATAATTTTATCTCGGGATATCCGCAATGGATTACTGAGTTGGAAAAACAGAAAAATATTTTATTTTATGATTTCAATGTTATTACAGATGATATCCGAGAAATTCCTGAAGCTGATAAAGCTATATTTGTTTTTCATATGGCATCTATTGCTTCACCAGCTTTTTATCGTGCATATCCTATTGAAACATTGGATGCAAATATTTGGGGATTAAGAAATCTTTTAGAATTTTATAAAGATCTGCCTATCAAAGGGTTTCTTTTTTTCTCTACTAGTGAAATTTATGGGGATCCTGATCCAAAAATGATCCCAACATCGGAAGATTATCGTGGTAATGTAGCATGTATAGGTCCCAGAGCATGTTATGATGAGTCAAAACGAGTTGGTGAAACAATATGTTATTTATTTGCTGAAAAATATAATATGCCAGTTACATTGGTTCGGCCTTTCAATAATTATGGTCCTGGGATGAAACTGAATGATAAGCGTGTTCCAGCAGATTTTGCTAAAGCTGTACTAGAAAATCGTGATATTATTATGTTTTCTGATGGAACACCTACAAGAACATTTTGTTATATTTCTGATGCAATTACTGGCTATTTAAAGGCATTGCTTTATAATAGATTTTATGTCTTTAATATTGGGATAGATGAGCCTGAAATTTCTATTTATAGGTTAGCACAGTTTTATCAGAAAACAGGACAAGAAATTTTTGGTTATACGGGAAAACTTAAATTTGAAACCTCTAAGGATATAAATTATCTCAAAGATAATCCTAATCGACGTTGTCCTGATATCACTAGAGCTCGAAATTTGTTAGGTTATAATCCACAGGTTCATATAGAAGATGGTGTTTGCTATTTCTTAGAGTATATTAAAGAAAGTATTAAAGAGGAATTAGAATGGTAACAGTATTTGGCTTAGGATTTGTGGGCTTGACTACTGGAGTTGGACTTGCAGAAAAAGGGTATAAAGTTTATGGTTTTGATGTTAATGAAGATCGTTTGAGTATTCTTAGACAAGAAAAATTGCCTTTTTTAGAACCTGGTTTAGATGAAGCGTTAAATAGGAATCTCAATCATAATTTTTTTTTAGATGTCCCTTTAGAAGAGGCAATTGCTAATAGCGAATATATATTCTATTGCGTAGGGACTCCTTGTGGTCAAGGAGGGCATGCTGATCTTTCTTATTTATTTAAAGCTATTGATGATACTTTAGAAGTTATTGGTGATAAAAAAATTCGTCTTTTGATTGTCAAATCGACGATTCCTCCATCTACTACTGCTCAAAGAATTGTTCCTTATGTCCAGGAGAAAGCAAAAAATAAAAATCTATTAGTAGCTAATAATCCGGAATTTTTAAGAGAAGGCAGTTGCTGGAATGATTTCATGGATCCTGATCGTATTATCTTTGGGGTAAATGATCTGAAATCGAAAGAAATGTTAGAACGTTTATATATGCCTTTTAATAGCTTAATGTATGCTGTGTCTTACAATACCGGAGAATTTATCAAATATCTTTCGAATACTGTGCTAGCTACACTAATTAGTTATTCGAATGAGATGTCTATCGTTGCGGATGAGATAGGAGATATCGATACGGCATTAGCATTTCGGATTGTTCATCAAGATAAGCGTTGGAATAGCGGTAAAGTATCAACATATTTGTATCCAGGCTGCGGTTATGGTGGGTATTGTCTGCCTAAAGATATTAATGCTCTTTTTTCTGTTGTGAAAGAGAGAGGACTATATTTGCCTATTTTGGATCATGTGATCAAAACAAATGATTTAATGCCTGAAATTATTTACAATAGGATTAAAAAAACGGTTGATAAAAATACCACTATTGGCGTTTTGGGACTTTCTTTTAAGCCAGGATCTGATGATGTTCGAGATACACCTTCGGCAAAAATTATATCTGTTTTATTAAAAAACGGTTACACTGATATTTATGCTTATGATCCTGTTGCTAATCATGAATTTGAAAGGCATTATCCGGATCTAAAAGTGACTTTTTGTGAAAATGGGTATGATATTGTTAATGTTGCAGATGTTTTTATTATTACGACAGCATGGGAAGAATTTAGGAAGCTTTCGTCGAGCCTAAAAGATAAGGGAAAATGTATTATTGATTGCCGGTTTATGTTGTAATAAATTTTCCAGAACTCCAAATACATTATTACGACTTAATTCCAGAAGAGGTTAAATGAGTTATTCCTATTGTCCTTTAGTTTCTGTGGTGATTCCAACCTATAATAGAAAAATTATGCTGAAAAAAGCGATTGATAGTGTATTAGCACAGGAATATGGAAATATAGAAATTATTGTTTCGGATAATGCATCTACAGATGGAACGGATGTCATGATGGAGAGTTATTGTAAGAAATATTCTAATATTAAATATATTCGTCATTCTGAGAATGTTGGCTCGGTACAAAATGGTTATCGGGGATACCAAGAGGTGTCTGGAAAATACTATATGATCCTATGCGATGATGATTACTTAGGAGATCGAACTTTTTTCCCAGAAGCAGTTGCTGTTATGGAAATGAATGCTCAAATTGCTTTTGTACGTGGGATTGTAGTATCTACAGATCAAAATGAAACGATATTTTCTGTACCTAATTTTTATCATAGTAAGAAATTAACAAAGGGTATAGAGTTTTATCTTAATTATCAACGTCCAGGATATGAGCATATTGATAGTTTTTTTGCATTAGTTCGTAAGCAATTAGTAGATAAATGTGGTATCATGAATGTGAATCCTCCAGGTCTTGATCATTGGTTATGGAGTGTCTTATGTCTTTATGGAGATGTATGTTTTCTGCCTAAAATTATTGGATACTATCGCGGGCACTCTGTGAATAAAGAGTCTGAAAATATAGATTTTGCGATGAATTTTGATTATGTTTGCGATACAGTGAAATGGATTTCGAATCAGGCTATTATGTTATATCCCGAGTATCAAAGTAAAATATTAGAACAAAGATGTCCCAATATCGAAGCCTCACAAATTTTGACATTTTATGTCAATATCCTTAAGCGTTATAAACTTCCGAAAGAAATTGTAAATATTATCAATAATAGTAATATTATTGAGTATCCTGAAATTTATAGTGAACTTATGAAAATGTCTGGATTAAAAGATGGAATAATAAGAAAATCCGCAAGAATTTTGAATAAAATATTAAATAAATTTGGGCTGAAAATAGTGAAATTTAAGTTTTAAATTGTGGTGCATGGGGATGTAATGTTTGATCTGACAAAAGAATTAGATATTATACTGATTACATATAATAGAAAAGAAAAATTATCCAATATGTTACAGTATATTTTTGCTGAGAATAGTCCTATCAAAGAATGTTGTATTACTGTATTGGACAATTGTTCTACTGATGGTACATCTGCGCTGCTTCAAGAATATGCTGCTAACTATTCAAATTTCGTTCATATTCGTCATAAGCACAATATTGGTGGTAATGCAAATATTATCAGAGCTTTTGAAACGATAAGTTTAGATAAAACTTATTTTTGGATATTGTGTGATGACGATTATGTAGATTGGACTTATTGGGCTAAAATAGAACAAGCACTAATGAGTTTAAAATATGATATTGTTCAAGTTCATTCCGATGTGTTTATACCTGATGGCAATACTGAAAAAGAAAAAACAGCAAAAAGTTTAGTGGAATTAGTATTAATACCTGCAGCGATTTATAAAACAAAATATATTAATTCAGAAATGCTCTTTTATGCTTATCTAAATTTGTATACAAAAATCCCTCATATGTCTTTGATTGCTTCTATTGTGAATCAGAAAAAAAATATTTATCGATGTGCGGTAGAAGAACAAATTTTAGTCAAACGGCATGCTAGTTCGGAATTTGGAAGAGGGGTAACAAATCAAAATGTCAATCATATATCTCAGCGAATCGATTTACCTGTTGGTTTTGCTATTTCTCTTTCGATGTTGAAGGATAAAGAACTGAAAACTTTGACCCTTAATCTTTCTCGAGCTTATTTAGGCTGGAATTTTGAAGGCTATATGAAAGACAGTTTGTATGGATGGATCAGTTGCCAATATAATGATGATTTAATGGCTGTCTATAACGCCTGTAATAATGCACAAAAGAAAAAAATATATCAGATAATATATCAAATGTATTATGAGATAACAAGATTTTCATCTAAAGAAGTTGGTGCTTCTAGATCTGAAAGTATTACTTTTCAGATAAGAGGCATAAAACGATCCTTAAAGGATATTCTGAAATCAGTGATATCACTTTTTCTATCTGTCGTATGGAAATCTAAGCAAGTTTACAAAAATATATGTAATCACCTCAAAGGGGAGGGTAATTCCTAATATAGAATATAATAATCTTTATATTGGTAATGAAGCATGAAAACAAAATATGATTTATGATCAAAGGGGAAAAATTTCTGTGGTGATTCCAACCTATAATAGAAAAATTATGCTGAAAAAAGCGATTGATAGTGTATTAGCACAGGAATATGGAAATATAGAAATTATTGTTTCGGATAATGCATCTACAGATGGAACGGATGTCATGATGGAATATACGAAGCAGAAAATATTTACTATCACAGCTCACACCACAAAAGGGTATATTAAGAGTGGTTTATTCTTGATTCATATATGACTCCCTCGTTGTATGGAAAGATTAATGAAATTATTGGACAGTTTTTTATGGTCAAAAAAGCGGATGTGGATATTCTGGAATGTTTTGAATTGTTTCATTATGGTAACATGGCATTGAAATTCTGTTTATCGTTGATGGGAGATATCTATTTTCTCCACGAGACTGTTGGTTGTTATTGTAGGCATGAAGGTGCCCGTGATGCCACGGATATAGAAAAAGTACAAAAAGAAATTGTTAATGTTGAGAAATTTTGGGCATATATAATGGAAATTGTGTCTCAAATTTACCCTAATCGTGTGAAATTTTTAAAAGCCACTATGACAATACCATCGTTAATATGATGGATAGAATAGAAGAAAATATGCCTGTTGATAGGGATAAAATTTTTAGAAACAGTAGATTAGAACAGAAATATCCTTATGTTTATGATGTGATCTATACGGCTTTTTTTTGGGGGGGGGGGGGGTATCGAAAAAAATTATGGAAAGATGCACAAGCGCCCGGTATAAAGCAGTCTTGTAAACAAATTATTATATTGTGTAGGGCTTTGTTTTACCTGTTGTCAATAAAATCTTGCGGTTTATAAGAAGAAATGGAAAATTTTAATGGATAATATTAAAGAGGGTTATGATGAAAGGAAATCAACTTTTTGAAGATTTATTTGTACTGTAAGTAACTAATAATCATTTAGGAAAATTGGAAAGAGGAAAAAATTATTAAAGAATTTGCAAAAGTTATCCGATTCAACAATATTAAAGCTGTAATAAAATTACAATTCCGAAATGTAGATCGGTTTATTCATAAGTATTTTAGGGACCGTCAGGATATTGTTATATTAAAAAAAAACCATGGATACGAGAATGTCTTTTGAAGACTATGCTGAATTAATTCAAGCGGTTAAGGATGTTGGATGTATTACGATGTCTACCCCCTTGATGAGAAATCAGTAGATACTTGCATAGAGATAGGGTGGAAATTGTTAAAATTGCTTCCTCAGATATCAATGACTGGGTGTTAATTGAGAAGATTGCCAGTACAAGAAAACCTGTAATTGCGTCTACGGGGGATCTTCTTTGAAGGATGCTGATGATATGGTGACTTTTTTACAAAACGGCAGATTCCTTTAGTGGTTAATCATTGTGTTTCTATCTATCCTTTAGAGAAATTTGAATTGAAACTTAATCAAATTGATTTTCTCAAAAACCATTATCCTGATTTGGTTGTTGGGTTTTCCACCCATGAGTGTAATGCTGATATTAAAGGTGCAATGCTTATTGCTTATGCAAAGGGCGCACGTACATTCGAACGTCATGTTGATCTTGATTATGATGGTATCCAACTTTCTCCCTATAATTCTCTGCCTTCAGATTTTGATAATTGGGGTCAAAGAGTGGAGAAAAGCAAAGAAGATATGTGGAGCTCCGGTACGCAAAAACGTGTGCCTTCTAAAAAGAAATTGAATATCTGGATACATTAGTCCGAGGGGTTTATGCTAAACGCGACCTTAAGGCTGGTGAAGTATTAACATCAGAAGATATTTATTTGGCCATTCCTTTGCAAAAAGGTCAGATTTTGTGTTGTGAATTAATGAATGGTGAAGTTTTGAAAAACAGTATTGGTAAAGATGAGGTGATTTATATTGATGCAATCTACGCTCAAGGCGATAATCTATAAAGAAAAAAATTTATAATCGTGGATTATAAAAATGAAAAAATTATTTTTAGCGGATACTGCCAGTGATAGCGGATACTGCCAGTGATATAGGTACAGCTGTTAAACAAGAATTTCAACAATATAACTATTTAATTACAGATCCAACCAGTCAGGAATGGGATTTAACAATTCCAAAAGATATTTCATCTTATTTTAGAAATAATGCAAAAGAATATGATACTTTTGTGTACTGTGCAGGTATAAATAATCCCGAACTTATAGAAAATATGCCTATCGAAAGAGTGCAAAAAACCTTACAAGTAAATCTTCTTGCGTTTTATGCTGTTTTACAATATCTTATTCCATTTTTCAAAGTAAATGGAGAGCATATTGTTGTAATTTCTTCTTTATATGGTACTATTGCCCGGTAAGGAAAAAGCCATATATGTTATGACTAAACATGCTTTAAATGGGTTAAGTTCAAACGGCTGCTATAGGATTGGAAAGTATGGAGTGAAAGTAAATACCGTATCTCCTGGGTTTGTTGATACGAAGATGACCCATAAGAATAATGATCCTGAAAAAATTGAATTTTTAAAGAGCAAAATTGCTTTAGGGTCTCTTTTTTGACCTAGTGATGTCGCTGATATTGTTTATTATTTATGCAGTGACCAAAATAACTATATTACCTACCAAGATATTGTTATTGATGGAGGATTTATGGCAGGAAGTTTTCAATGAAAAATCAAATAACTTTTACTATTGATGGAAAAGAATTTTATGTTCCTGAAGATTATCAGCAGCATGAAAATTTTACCGTTATATCCATCCCTGAAAATTATCAAGTAGAGTGGGATAATCAAGAGGATCCCGTACAAAATATTATTTACACAATGAATAAAAATGCTAAAGATTTTCTTTTGATAGACAAGTCAGTAGCGAAACTTTATTTTGAAGATTTGTCTTTTGCTGAAGGAAGAAGCATTATTATTGAATCAGTTGAGAATATAAAAAATATCTATACGGCGCTTGATATTATTGAGCAACTTGAAAAAATTGAATTTACAAAAACTGATACTTTGATTGTGGTTGGAGGAGGAATAATTCAAGATTTAGGTGCTTTTGTAGCTGCTTGTTTTAAGCGTGGAATCAATTGGATATTTTATCCTACGACGTTACTGGCCATGTGTGATTCATGCATAGGAGGCAAAACTGGTCTTAATCATAATAGAGAAAAAAATCAAGTGGCTCTTTTTTCTGCGCCCGCTAAAGTGATATTAAATATTAATTTTCTTAAAACTCTTACAGCTTCTGAAATCCGATCAGGTTTGGGGGAAATTTATAAGCTTTGTATTATTGGCGGTGAAACGTTTTTTGAAATTTATGAAAAATTAGTAATTGATGGAGCAGTATATAATATTGCTGATTTGAAAAAATTAATACTTGCGGCCTTATATGTAAAAAAAGCCGTTATAGAAGAAGATGAATTTGAAGAAAATCATAGAAAAAGTCTTAATTATGGTCATACTTTTGGCCATGCTTTTGAGATATTAACTGATTATAAAATTCCTCATGGTCAAGCTGTCGCTTTAGGGGCTGTCATTGCCAACAAGATAAGCTTAGATCAAGGATTAATCAATCAAGATCTTTACCAATGCTTGAAAAAATATGCATTCGAATTGGTTGATATCAGCTTGGTGAAAACTATTTCTACGGAAAATTTAGCAAAAATAGTCAAAAAAGATAAAAAAGTTCTTAATGCTGAAGTGTCTTTAGTACTGATAAAAAAGTTGGGAAATATTGTTTTTGTTAAGATGCTGGTTGATGAATCTATTAATCTATTGGTAAATAAAATAATTACAAAGGAATTTTGATGGCTTTTTTGTTAATTGATTTTGAGGTATCCCAACTAATGTAATTAATCGATTAGTTTATGATGACAAGAATATCTACTATTTTATACCTCTCTTCACTCCATTATGGAATTTTTGCAGTGGAGTATAATCCATTAAGTTTCCTGTGGTGGATGGCCGATGATTCGCTAAAACGCAAAAAGAGGTATTGGTTATGGACAAATTGTTCCTGAAAGTTTGCAATTGCGTGATGTTTCTTTTCTACAGGCAAAACATATGCACACGCCAAGGGCAAAGGTCCTAAAAATCAACATGCTTTATTGTTGCGGAGAAAACGGCAATCTTTTAATGTTTGACAACTAGGGTGATGAAGAGCATAATATACTTGGTTTTTTATGGGTCTTCTTCACTTTTAAGGGTTACGGAAGCAGACTCAGCAAATAATATCGTATTCGACATGACATTTAATATGAAGGTTGAATGGATGGACTAGAGAATTTTGAAGATGTGAATATTGCTTACCGTGCAGATAAAATGCCTTTATATCCTTACAGAGATAATAATAAAATATTCTATAGAAAATCGGGAAGAATAAATGAAAAAAGTTGTTATTACAGGTGCTACTGGCATGTTAGGAGTATCTCTTATCCGAAGGCTTATTGCTTCGGATATTGAAGTAGTATGCATCATCAAGCCAGAATCACTGCGTCGCGAGGCTATTCCAAAACATGCTTTAGTAAATGTGATAGAATGTGATTCAAATGATTTATCTGCATTAAAATTAAATGGTAAATATGATATTTTCTATCATTTTGCATGGAAAGCAACATCTCGTATGACACGTAATGATCCCTTTTTTCAGTTAGAAAATGTTCAAGGAACTCTAGATGCTATAAAATTAGCTCATCAGTTGGGATGCGAATGTTTTATTGGTGCTGGTTCACAAGCAGAATATGGCAGAGTATCTGGTTTAATTGATCCAGATACTCCTGTAAATCCTGATCTTGCGTATGGCATTTGTAAATATACAGCTGGGCGTTTAGGGTCGTTATTGGCTAAAGAATTGGGTATTCGTTATATTTGGACGCGAGTTTTTAGTGTTTTTGGCCCTCATGATGGTGCAGATACTATGATCTCTTCCTGTATAAGAAAATTAAAAAACAATGAAGAAATGGAGTTAACTCCTTGTGAGCAATTGTGGGATTATCTTTATGAAGATGATTGTGCAGAAGCTTTTTTTCTATTGGCTCAAAAAGGTTTGGATCAAAGTATTTATTGTATTGCAAGTGGCTCTTCAGATATATTGAAAAATTATGTTTTGGAAATTGGGAGGATACTTCATAAAGAAGATTTGCTGAAATTTGGAGCTAAACCTTATCAGCAAAATCAAGTAATGTCATTAAATGTTGATATTTCTTCGTTAGTTAATGATACAGGATTTAGATCTCGGATGTCTTTTGTAGAAGGAATCGAGAGAATTATCAACTCATTATAAAATAAAAATTGATGTTTGTTAGAGGTATCTTATATAAGAACTTTTTATTTTTTATAAGAGAATTTCACTTGTAATTATATAGTTCACAATAAGTTTATATTTTAATGCAAATGCTATAGAATTTTAAAAAAAAGTAATTCTTGTTTTTCTCAAGAGTATTTCATATCTAATTATTATCATTTTTTGTTGATTATGTGGAATTTTTATGCTATAATGGGTTCAGTATATAAAAGGAAGTATCTATGCTCTATATACAACACAGAGTAAATACTATTCCGGAATTGGAGCTTATTGCTCATGATTATGGCGTTGAAGTTGATATACGCGCCTATCAAGATCATCTTGTTTTACATCACATGATGCCTTTGTTGAAGGTACCAATTTTGAGACATTTTTACAAAAATATTCTCACTCTTTTCTTATCCTAAATATTAAAGCAGAAGGATTAGAAGAAAGGATATTGTATCTTTTAGAGAAATATAATATATCTCAATATTTCTTTCTTGATATGTCTTTGCCTTTTCTGATACGTTATACAAAAAAAGGAATTAAGCAAATAGCTGTTCGATATTCAGAATATGAGCCTGTAGAAGCTGTGATGAAATTTAAACATTTAGTAGATTGGGTTTGGGTCGACGGATTTAATGATTTTTCTCTTACTTTTCAAGATTATACCATTCTTAAACCGTATTTTAAATTATGCTTAGTTTCTCCTGAACTTCAGGGTAAAAGTATTTATGATATTCCTACATATTATCAAAAGATGGAACATATGATATTTGATGCTATATGTACTAAATATCCAGAAGAATGGAAAAAATATGTGGGATAAAATTTTTTCTTTAAATATAAAAGGGATTTTACTAGATTTAGATGATACTTTATATTCTTATGCTCCGGCACACCAAACAGCTTTACAAACATGGAGCCAATCTGCTTCTCAAGATTTAAATATATCTATAGAACAAGCAGAAAAAGAATATTGTATTGCGAGGCGTTGGTTTAATATTCAGTTGAAGGATACAGGGGCTTCACATTCACGGCTTTTGTATTTTAAATATATTTCGGAAAAATATGGTCTCAAAGTCAGTAAGGTTTTAGCATGGGAAAAGATTTATTGGGATTCGTTCCTTAATCACATGACTCTTTTTCCGGATGTATTTCCTTTTCTTGACAAATGCCTGGAGAATAAATTACAAATTTGTTTAGTAACCGATTTAACTACTGAAATTCAATTAAAAAAATTAGAAAAATTAAAAATCGATCACTATTTTAATTATATTGTTACTTCAGAAGAAAGTGGTCAAGAAAAACCTAAATCACTTCCCTTTTTACTGGCACTCTATAAGTTGAACTTATTTCCGAAAGATGTTGTTATGATAGGTGATCATCAAGAAAAAGACATTTTAGGTGCAGAGTTATTAGGTATTCGCTCTTATCAAACTCAATTTCATTGAGGGGAAAAATTCATAAAACATATTAGGGTGGGTTTAATGAATATGAAATATTGATTGTTAGGGTTTGTGCTATTAGCAGTGCCCATCTGTATGCAAAAGTTGGTACTCATAATTTTGTTCTGAAAGCAGGCGGTAATGTCAATTTAAGTGCGAGACAGTTTATCAAAAGTATGGTTTCTGATGCTTTATGCTGAAGCTTGGAAAGAAAAAATGTGGGAAGGTATTGTATCTGTTGAGACAGGATATCAATATTTCCATACATACGATTCTGTTGTTCAGGGAATTGATATCCTTGTGGTTTTTAGTTATAGCTTTCCAGAAATGATCTCTAAAGGTGGTATAATAGTAAATACATCTCCCAGTATTGGTACTCAAGTATATCATTTAGATATGTTTGGTTCATTTGGTTCTACTTACTCTGTCGGTAGGAAGTTTACTAAATCGAAATTAATGTTTGATATTCTTGGATTGCAAATAATGCGTGGACCATGGACTTTTCAGTATAATGTTCCCAGTTCTCTATCTAATTACCAACGTATCATGAAAAATTCTGGCACTGTTTTGGCAATAGGGTTGAATTTTCCTTTAGCTTCTCAATATATCATGGATAGTGGTTTTATTGTTGGGTTACGTCATTCAATAATTTTTTTATTACCTGTGACTAATGGAGAAAATGGCGAACATCCTCTTAAAGACTCGATTCTCAATAAAAGAACTGCTGATTATATTTTTATAATATACAGCTTTCGATTGGTTTTATGGTTGGAGGGTTAGCTCTTAATTATTAAGAGCTAAGAGCCGAAATCCTAGAGATTATGAAAAGATAATCTCTAGGATTTCGTTTATACGTAAAATTGTTCATTAGAATTATTTATTTAAGCATGTAATTTCTATTATTCCTTGTTTAAGGCTATGTTGTTTTAGTATTTTCTGCATTTCTATACTACTTACATCATCATCATCATCATTTTGAAATAATAATGCATTCTTAATGCCAATTAATAGATTATTGAATGGTAAATTGTATTCAATAGCTCCTAAAGCTGGTTTGGTAAGCCTGTCATTTTTTGGTAAATTTACGCATAGGATCTCGTCCCACACGTGCGATTTCATCATCTAGATATGGATTTTTAAATCGGCTAAGTATCTTGAAAATATGGGAATAAATAACCCAACAATCAACCCTACAGTCATAATTGTGTCAAGACCCCTACCTCGATGTTGATATACAATGCTACCTCCTAAGTAACCAATAAGTAAAGGTAAATAATCATAGAATCAACAAGAGTTGTTAATTTTTCATTAGGAACCCAGCCTGAAGGAATAAAAAAATGCAGTAATCAGTCCCCAAACAATAAAAGCTCCAAATTGCTAAGATATCGTCCGAATTTTTGGATTTTTTCTAAATTCATTAATAACTCCTAGTTTTTATAGCAATTCTAATACTGATTCTGAGGATAGGGAATTTTTGATTTTTTCCAATAATTCTTCATTCCCCAGTAAATCAGCAATTGCTTCAATAATTTCTATATGAGAATCTGGTGATTCTGCAGCTAAACATAAAATAAACCAGGCTTTTTGATCACCTGGAAAAAGCACGTCATTTCTTAGGATAAGTAGAGAAAGTCCGTTCTTATGCGCTCCTTCTTCAGGGCGTGCGTGAGGCATAGCGATACCAGGCATTAAAATCATATAAGAACCTAAAGTTTTGATATTATTAACCATAGCTTGTTGATACTGTTCATTAATAGTTTTGTCTTTCAGTAAAGGATTAGAAGCGATAATAACAGCTTCTTCCCAGTTATTAACAGAATCGAGTATTTGAATGTTATTCTTTAACATTTCTTTTAACATATAAAATCCTTATTTTTATTTTATAATAAAGTATCATTATAAAATATATTTTTATTTTGTCAAATAATAAAAATATTTTGTTATTTGCATCTTGTTGAACATCTTAGGCTTACAGATAAAAATTGTTTATACTATTGTTAATTCTAGGTGTAGTAAATAGAAAACATTTTGTTTCTTTAATATTAGTATAAAAAGCTTGATTTATACATTAACAAATTATAGGACATGTGTTTGATTAATAATGATATCAATATTTATTCTATTGTATTTCAAAATCTAATAAATATCATCTTTTTTAAGGATTAAAGTTGTGGATGTTGGTATTCATAATTTTATGAAATTTTTTTTATCAAATAGAGAACAAATCTTTCTTCTATTATTTCTTTCTTATCCTGCTAGGAATTCTCAACTAAGCCTAATAAAAAATCTCTCTAAACATAGAGAGATTTTTTATTTTTTTATTTTGCTGTGAGGCATACTGCTGTAAGCCAAGAAATTGGCTTGTTATAGTGTGGAAGGAAAAAGAAATCTGTAAGTGCTAGGTGATCAACAGTCATTTTCTGCTCGATTGCGAGCGAAAATGTATGAATTACTTCTGTATGATTTTCTGTAGATTGAATTTGTGCTCCTAGGAGTCTTCTTGTTAGTGCATCATATACTACTTTCACCCTTACAGGAACATAGGTAGGCATAAATTCAGGACGTGCGGCGTCTTCTATAAAATTTGAAAGAACTTGGTACCCTCTCTTTTGTGCTGTCAATTCAGAAAATCCAGTAGATGCCATATTCAGGTTATAAATTTTAATAGCGTTTGACCCTTGTACCCCAGAAAATGGAACTTTATGTTCCACAATGTTAGCTGCGCATAAAATGCCCATACGTACTGCATTTGTCGCTAAGGCAATATAATCTGAACCTTGAACAACATTAGATAAAACAGCAGCACAATCCCCACAAGCATAGACATCAGGATTTGAGGTTTGAAGATATTGGTTAACAATCAAAGCTCCATTTTCAATGGTTTTGAGTTTGTTTTGATAAAGTGTTGTATTGGGATGAAATCCTGTAGAGAGAACGATCATATCTGTTTTATAAACTCCTTTATCTGTGATGATTTCCGAAACTTTTTGACCTGTTCCTTTAATTTCGAGTACTTTTTCTTTAGTATGCACCGCAACACCATGATCTTTTAGTGTTTTTTCAACTATTTCTGTGAATTCAGGGTCAAAATAGTTTCCTAAGACACAATCTGCTCCTTCTATAACACGTACTTCTTTACCGAGTTCTTGGAAGGCTTCTACAAGCTCTACTCCTATATAGCCTGCTCCTACCACAGTAACATGTTTTATTTCGGGTTTAGCGGCGTATTCAATGATGTATTTGGCATGATCGTATGTTTTTGAAAGAAAAACACCTTCCAGATCCACGCCCGGAAATGATGGGATATTAGGCCAAGATCCTGTTGCAAGAACCAGTTTGTCATATTTGTCTTCGAAAACTTCGCCACTCTTCAAGTTTTTAACTTGAAGAGTTTTTTTGTCAAAATCAACCGACAAAACCTCGTGATGCATATTGACTTTAATCCCTTTTTTTTGTAATTCTTCTGCTGTCGCATAAAACAAACCTTTAGGATCTTTTATTGTTTTCCCCACCCATAATGCAATACCGCATGCAAGAAAAGAAATGTTATCGCTTTTTTCGTAAGTGACTACCTCAATGTCTTTATTATAGGCGTAAACATTATTAACAAAGGCTGTGCCTGCATGATTATTACCAATGACAATGATTTTCATTGTTTCCTCCAAAGTGAATTAATATATTTAAAATCGGAAAATATCTTAATTATGTGATGTATTTCACATAATTAATACTATTTAAGTATATATACTTTCTTCCTAAATTGTCAAAAATTAATTGTTTTAATCGATTAATGATTGATTGTTATTCAGAATGAGAAGTGTCGTAATGATTTTTTTATATGGATATATAATTTTTTGATGATGTTGATTATTTTATGGATAATATTTCTGAGAAAACTGCTAGGTGGAATAAATTTATTAATAATTTTTCTTATGCAATGAAATATTTCTAAAACTTTTTGTTCATTTGCAGACAGAGTATTATCCAGTGCTGCGGTTGGTATTACTGGTTGCCTGTATAATAATTGGTAATATTCATTGATTCCTACCATATTAGTATAATCCCACATCAAGTGAAGATTTTGTAGTTCTTGTGCCACTTGTAATTGTTTTTCTTTATCAGATAAGGAAATATGTAAACTCCAGGTGTAAGACATTTGATACAAATATCCCATAAGTTCAATAAGTAGTTCTGGAGACAGGTTATTTTGTTTAGCTGCAGCATAGACATGGGATGTAACTCTGATAGTATCAGTAAGATTTTTGGTATAACGTTTGGGATTAATACCGGTGGTTGTGATTCCTACACCATGTCGGTATTCATAAAGCCTGTTAGGGATGGATATAATTTTATCAATCGGTATGCTCAACGCTAAGGTAAATATTTGCATCAGGTCTTCATAAAGAGTAATATGAGTATTTTGGGGGAGTAGGGAAAGAAGTTTTTGTATTAGTTCTTTTTTAATTACGTAGGAACACATACAATTATCAAGATTACGCGTAAACAATATATGAAGCCATTGATCCTGAGTTAGTTCGAGAGATTTTGGAATAAACATTTCGCAAGTTTTAATCGGATGATTTTTATTAGGATGATGATATGTATGCATACTGATATGTAGTATGTCATTATTGTATGCCTGAAAAGTTTGATAAATAATTTCGCATGCATTTTTGGTGAGTGTATCGTCTGAATCTAAACTTTGAATATATTCTCCTCGAGCAATTTTATAACCTTCCATACGTGCATTCAAAGTGCCCATGTTATGGGGTAGATCAATAAATATAATACGATTATCTTGTTTTTGAAATTTTTGTACAATTTCACGACAATTATTTGGTGAACAATCGTTTACAACAATGATTTCGATTTCTTTTAATGTTTGATTAATACATGACTCTAAACATTCTGATAAAAAATCTTCTGTGCCATATACAGGGATAACAATCGAGATTTTGATACTCATAATGACCTCCCAATAAAGGGAGCAATGTTTTGATTAATATCAACTGTTTGGTATGTAGATAGATAAGAAAATTAATAATGTCAAATTTTACATTCATATTTTCCCAATCCCTAATTTATTATAGTATGTAATTGGTTTTTTGTCAATACTAATTTGGAATAATACATTGCCTGTATATCTATTTTTAAACAAATTGCAATTTGTTTAGTTTGAGTATTATTTTTATAGTAGATTTTTACATATTCACTATTTGGTTATAATTATGATATAATAACAAATAAAATATATCCATAAATATATTTTTATGAAAATTAATATATTTAAATGGTATTTATTGTTTTTGTTGATATATTGTGTTATCCTTATTTTCTATAACTTATAATGACGATTTTGCTTATTCTGTAATTAGCAATCCTTTTCTCTTACGATAGAATAAATATCGACACACGCATGTTTAATTTTCTATATTTCATTACTTATTATATGTTGAATTATATGCAATTATTATATAAAATTCTTGATGAGAGATCAAACGCAATTTTTAAATTCAAGGCTTTGGACGCGTGGCGTTTTTATCAGGTTTAGTGTGCGATCTTTCCCACCAGTGTTTGTATTTCTTTGCTTTAGGATGATGCCGATAATGGCTCGGATTCAGCGTTCTTTGATCTTGAATTCGGCGGAAAGATCGGAATATGAGGTACCGCGACGCCATTTTTGGAAGAGATTTCGGTCGCGGACGAGGCGTTTTTCTGCATTGGCATTGGGGATCCGGAGCTTTTTATCGGAAAAAGAAATGCAGAATTGCAAGAACTTTGACTTGTCCGGTGCCGGTGCTGAAGGTTTCGATGCGGTGGATGAGTTTTAGTGTTTCTAAGGGCCTGACGTGCCAAGTCAAGGGATGCCTTGTGTTCGTCTCCTGTAAATTGATAAGATTTTCTGTCTGTACAATTTATGTATAAATTCTGTACAGTTTTAAAATAAAAAAGCAAGTGCAGAAATTATCTATACTTGCTTATATTAAAAGAACCAAAGTTCCCAGCCCCCTGTGGGACTTGAACCCACGGCCCTCTGATTACAAATCAGATGCTCTACCAACTGAGCTAAAGAGGCAGCTTTAAAATTATAAGATAATTTAATAAAATTGTCAAGAAAAATCTCATTTTTTAATTTTTGTTAATTCTAAAATTGTTACATTAGATATTAATTTAACGATGAAGAATTTTTATTTTCCAAACATATATCCCAAAAGAAATTTAATTTATAATCGATATAATCAGTTGTGAGTTAAGTTTTTCTATTTGTATCTTTTCCGCTAAAAAATTGACTCAATCTTGAAATAGAGTTGGTAGTTAAGAGGTAATGGAATGTCGAAAGCCGGCAAGAAATCCGTTATTCATAGTATTGCAATCTTAAAGGTAGGTTCATACCAATATCAAAATAGCAGTCTACTCTTTTTGAGTTGCAATACTTTTGTCTTCGTAATATGACAAAAGTTTCATATTTCCGAAAGTCAGGGTTAAATCCAGAATATCAACTATGGGTTTTGCATTGGAAAATTGATGTCCGACTTAATATGTTGCACTTAAAGATCCATAAGTTTCCCTTGCTTGTGCATAGATTCCGGGAGGCAGTATATATAAAACTAAGGATTTTGTGATTTTATTGAAAGATATGCCAAAACCAATAAGTGTATCAACGCTATGGACGATAGTTGTATGGGCAGAGAAAAATTGATATCCTAAGTCAATATTGAATCCTCCATCTAACGTTTTCATTTCTAAAGAATCAGGTTGGCTATTTATTTCAGTAATTACTCTGTCTATAACTATTGATTTAGATGTCGATAATCCTCCACCTGCTTTGATTATGAAGTTATGACGTCCTACTTTTGCGTGAATCTGAGTTGATAGTAAAATAAAACTTAAATTAATATTCTTCTTATGGAATACGCTCCTGGAAATTTTTATATTGAGAAATACTAAAATACATAAGTGTAATATAAAAAGAAAAAATAAGGCAAGTCAATTATTATCTTAAAATAGAAAATTATTTTATATTTATTTGCTGGAACAAAAATCTTCAGTTTTCCTCTATTATTATGTTTGTTAAGAGAAGTTTGATTTGAGTCTATTATAAGTTTAGTTTGGCACCTGAACGAAGCTAAGCGCTGACGAGCTTAGAAGGTAATTTGAGAAGAAAAACCTCAGACACCTGAGACCTGAAGAACCTGTATCTTGCTTGAACGCCCAGTATCGAGATTAAACTTAAGGATGGGGTGTTTCTTAATTCAAGTTTAATTCCTGACCCTCGGACATAAAATTTTCTCTTCGAGAGCGTTGTAAAAACTTTTAGATCCTGTTTTTATCGTGTTTCACAGCTGTTTTATCACCGTTTTAAGAACGAAACGGAGCCCCTCTAATATTTAAAAATTTTGTTTAAAATTGATCCAATTCTTGGACATTTTCTTTAAGCACTTGTATTTCTTTGCTTTAGGATGATGCCGATAATGGCTCGGATTCAGCGTTCTTTGATCTTGAATTCGGCGGAAAGATCGGAATATGAGGTACCG
>NZ_FOKY01000020.1 GCF_900112165.1 Brevinema andersonii | reverse complement strand
TATTACGGGATCATGGGTTCGAATCCCATCCTCTCCGAACATAAGTTCTAAGTAGTTGATATATAACGATTTAGAACTTTTATTTTACCCCTACACTTCCTGAAAATCGGGACATCTTGCCCGTTCAAAGAATTTGAATGAGACTGTTGAGAACATTTTTCTGAGAAATTGCACCTGAAAATTTCATAGATTCTCAAAACATACTTTCCCCGGTTCCATAGTAGGAACCGAATTTTGATAACTCTCTCTGTAAACTTAACTTATATTATACATTTCAATAAAATATCCGTAAATTTGAAACGGAATAGATGTTAGGGTTGCTTTTATAGATAAATGTAATATACATTGCTAAAGTGCCGAATAGTGAGAATTTTATGACATGGTATATTCCTATTTTACTTTTTTACCTTTTCCCGAGCACATTAGTATACATAGAGAGGGGAAAAATATGAAAAAATATATACTAATATTTTCTTGCTCAAACAGAGGACTGATACCATATATTAATATTATTAACATTTCGAAAAAATCCGAAAACAGAATAATTGCCCCTTATGTTACTGTATTTACAAGAATAGTAGGACCTAGTTATTTTTCTATTCGCGAAAGTCTGTATGGCAGTTCTCAAGGTGTTTCTGTATCCGGATTAGAATTTACTTTTGGAAGAAAAGTTTTTTCTATGCTAATGTTAGGTTTACTACAGGGTTCTATTCCCCAAACATCCCTTATAGGGAACAAATTCCCGATAACAGGGAAAAATAGAGGGAATTCACCGTTTTTTAACGGTTTGAAATTGCTACTAGTTATTGTTATATCAATACATGTGCCGACCGCATGGTCAAAATTAACAGGGAATTTCAATCGAAATATCAGGGAGGAAAAATTTCAAAGAACAGGAAAAGATTTGAAAATATCAACGATGTAGAGTGTGACTGGGTTTTCGGACCAAAAATGAACAGGTGTCTAAATTACTAAAATATAATTGATTTTTGAGGTATTTTCAAATATTTGTTTTTATAAGTAATTTACGTTGCTACAATTATGCGCTATGGTAATAAGTAGTATAGATGAAAATGTATCTTCAGATGCTGCAAAAGATTTTATCGAGCTTCTGAGTACTGATGATTTGTTTTCTCAAAGTGCTGACAATAAAGATAAGTTTATTGAATTTGTTTGTGGGCATTATTTTAATACTTGGCAATACAAGATTAATCACTATTTAGACGAAAAAGTTGAATATAAAAATTTGTTAACTTTCATTCCCATACAGGATATTTATAATTGCCTATCTGTAGAAATTAAAGAAAAAATTATTGCTTGCTATAAAGATAGAGACTTCTATATTGAGTTATCTTTTGAATAACACATCTTATCCTAAATGGCATATTAGAGTATTTAAATTTCTTAAAAAAAGTATAAAAGTATTGTTATTACTAAAGATTTGGAAAATAAATTCAACAGTTTATCAAGAGAGATAAACTAAAAAGCAAAGAATTAAAAAGCTATAAAGAAACAATGAGTGATTTATTTTAAAAATCATTCTGACCATCAAAAACGCAACAAAAGAAACGCTAAGATTAACACACCTCTTACCTTTGAGTTTTTCTTGATATATAGGAATAATTTTGTGGTGAATGGAAAAGTAAATATGTACTATGGCAAAAACAAAATCATTAGAACTTTGTTTGTTGAATGGGCGAACTCAGGAGTGTATACGATTGATTTCAAAAATATTTCTAAAAATTGACAGAAAGACCAGTGCCTGCTATCACAAAAGACACGGTCAGGAGTTATTCCCCCCCCCCCCCCCTCCCCCATATGATTATCATAAATATATGTTCCCCAGCTGTTTGCAAAGAGGGCAAAATCCAATCCGTGAAGATGCTCCGAAGGGCGGTATAATCCGTCTAGAAATATGTTAGTTAAAGCTTGGACTGAGCTTTCATCGTTGTTTTTTGGATTTTTCGGATATGCTTGTCATTAAATAAATCATTATTATTGAGTACGTTATTTTGTAAGCTTCGGATTCGAGATTGAAGCACCATGCCTTCTATAAGATTATTTCATACTTGTTCAATATAATTCAGTTCATACACACTGTGATAAATATCCATACAAAAGTTCACGAGGTTCTTTGAATTTGGGTATTTTTGCCACTAGCTTGGATTGTGAAACACATAATTCGCCTGCCAAGTATGAGTGCGGTATCCGCTGTTAATGAGGAATTTTCGTAGTTTGATCCTAGATGATAGAAAGCTTTTATGGTCAAATCGAACAGGACGGTTGCGGGTTTTGTCTCCATGTTTTGTGTTAACTTACCTATGTTGTTCTTGTCTGCAAACAAAAAATGTAGACTTGCACTGTTTCTAAAGTCAAAGGTCGGGGTTTTGTGGCCGATGGTTTTGATGAGAAGTTAGGAAATTAGGTCAAGCTTGACGGCTTTTTTGAAGGCAGCCGCTGCGCTTTTGATCGAAGAGATTAATTTCGGGTGAGTCGGCGAAGAAGAGATTTTGTGGTTGAGGGTGATTTGGGTGGGGGGGCAGGTGCAAGATGTTATTTCCGAAAAGCTGTGCTTCAAAAATTCACCGCATCAGCGGTCGGAGCAGGAGAAAGTGTCACAAAAATGCACGGGGGTCTGAGCGCGAAAGCGAACGTCTCTTTACTTGTGAAGACGTATTCTTGGGCAGAGTGATCAAATTTAAATTCTAGTTTGCGTGCCTCGAGAGGGAATTTCAAGGAGAGGCAGGCTCCAGTGCGGAGTTTGTTTTTGTCGTTGTTGATGAAGGATTGTAGGTTTTTGGAAAAAATCAGATCTTCGACAGTAGAGCGACTCATTCAGCTTAAGGTTGGAAATTCTTCTTGAAAAGCCTTGGTAATTTCGGACAAAGTGTCGCCTGGGGTAGACTTCGTACTTCCCTGTTTCAATTATTTTTCCAACATACAAATACATCTTAAAATCCTTATTTTCTCATATTATAACAGCAAAAAATTTCAATATCTTGGAAATACTAATATCTCTTTATGCATTTTTCTCGAAAATCTGCATAGATTTTCTAATCTCTCTGTACGGTAAAGAGAAATCTCTTTTCTGTGATTCTTTTCTTAACATTAAGCGGGGGGTGCACTATACTAATGAGGCTAAAATCCTCGCGGACGCTATGGAGCCTGAGTTTATTTTAAAGCACGATGTAGAGTATGTCAGTACCGGTCACAGGGTTAACGTACGTTAACAGCTCACAGTGGTTTGTATGTTTTTGTGTGATCGGTATCGGATAGCAATATGTAAGGCGGGTTTGCCAGGATTTCAGCAATACGACTGTGTATGAGATTTTTTGTGTGGTTTTCGTGGTTTGATTTAAGGACGGAATGAGAGTCCCTTTTAGGAGTGTTTATGAAAAACAAAGTAGTGACGATTAATTACGGGGTGATTTGCTGGGATTATTCCAATTGCTGCAGGTGAAATCCAAGGGAGCTTAGCACAAGAATCCGTTGACAGCTGGAAAGTGAAATTTGTACTTCCGATGAATCCGAATCCTTTGTTTATTTTGATACAATTGTTTTTAGCTTTTATAACTGTAGGTATATACTTTCCTCTGCTGTCATATATGGTATTGTTTGACAGGGATTAAGCAGCTCTCCCACTATTTGAAGCTCTCACATATGAGTATATTACATTTATCTATAAAACAACCCTAACATCTATTCCGTTTCAAATTTACGGATATTTTATTGAAATGTATAATATAAGTTAAGTTTACAGAGAGAGTTATCAAAATTCGGTTCCTACTATGGAACCGGGGAAAGTATGTTTTGAGAATCTATGAAATTTTCAGGTGCAATTTCTCAGAAAAATGTTCTCAACAGTCTCATTCAAATTCTTTGAACGGGCAAGATGTCCCGATTTTCAGGAAGTGTAGGGGTAAAATAAAAGTTCTAAATCGTTATATATCAACTACTTAGAACTTATGTTCGGAGAGAGAGGGATTCGAACCCCCGGTACATTGCTGTACAACTGATTTCGAATCAGTCGCTTTCGACCACTCAGCCACCTCTCCAAGATATTTTAGTTTTTAAAATCTTGATTAGGGAAAGTTATTTTTACATCTTTGAATACAGAAATTAAATATTCCAAAAATTGTGGACTTCCTGCAAGGACCGTTGGTTCATATAGATCAAAGGGGGAACCATTAAGGTTAGCTAATTGACCTCCAGCTTCTTTAAGAATCAATGCTCCACCAGCCATATCCCATGGTTTTAGACAAATTTCAGAAAGCCCGTCAATACGGCCACAAGCAATATATGCTAGCGATAAAGCTGCACATCCCAAACGTCGAATAGTACGGACTTCACTAAGTAATTTTTCAGTAGCTGCTAACATTGGTTCACGGTATTCTTTTTCGCGCCGCAATCCAAAACCCACATAGGCTTTTTTTAATGATTGTAGTTCAGAAACAAAAATTCTTTCTCCATTAAAAAATGCTCCCATATTTTTTGCAGCGTAAAACTCTTCATCCATGATAGGATTGTTGACTACTCCAACCGCTAATTCGTTATTTACTTCCACCCCAATAGTAACTGCAACTAAAGGGATTTTTCGAGTAAAGTTCGCTGTGCCGTCAATGGGATCTACAATCCAACGGACTTTGCTTTTTCCTGATTCAAAGCCGCCTTCTTCACCTAAAATCTCATGGTCAGGAAAATGGGCACTTATTGTTTTTCTGATCACTAATTCTGCAGCACGGTCAAATTCTGTTACAGGATCGATATCTCCTTTCCATTCTACCCGTTTGTCTGCTTTGAAACCGTTTTTTAATATACGGCCTCCTTCTAATGCAGCAATACGAGCAACATCAAGATAGCGTTGAAATTCTTTATTTGTTTCCAAATTTTCGTTTTTTAAATGGTGTTGAGGCATAAAATATTCCTATAGTTAATTACAGGATATTATAAGATAATAATAAATTTTGTCAAGCCTTTTTTAAGAAACAATTTCTACATGAATTGATTGTTTGTGAACTTTTTTATTTCTTAAAAAAGGAACTGCTGCTTGAGGTAACAGAATACACGATAATAATTCTTCATCATTTTCTGCTATTGGATATTGTTTTTTTGCTTTGTTAATTTCAGGGATCGCTAAATTAGTAATATTTTCTTTGAGTGATGCAGAAACACCAGCTTTCTTTTTGATTTTTGCTTCAATAGGAGCTGGACTTTGCCCATAAAGCCCTTGAATATAGTCTTTTGCTTCTTTTGAAAAAGTACTATAATCCTCTCCAGAGAGAATATTAAGAATCGCTTGAGTAGCAACAATTTGACTCATCGGTGTTACTAACGGAGGGTATCCGAAATCGGCACGAACTTTGGGTACTTCTTTGAGGACTTCTTCATAACGGTGTTCTGCCTTTTGCATTTTCAGCTGCATAACCAGGTTGCTTAACATTCCACCTGGTAGCTGGCATGATAGAATTTCTGGTTCTGTTATTAATGCAGTGATATCAAGTAATCCTTCGTGAATGTATTGACTACGCAATCCTTTGAAATATTCAGATACTTCCTTTAGTATATTGTCATTGAGCAAGGTTTTTACGCCGCTTTGTGTAAGGCCATATACAATACTTTCTGTACATGGCTGAGCTGTGCCTCCTCCCAGCCCAGAAAGCGAAGTATCTATAATATCAACTCCAGCTTCGGCAGCCTTGATGTAAAGCATGCTGCCTATACCGGCTGTATCGTGCGTATGCAGGGCAATGGGAATTCCAGGAATAGCTTTTTTGAGTATAGTGATAAGACGATATCCTTCATAGGGCTGCAAGATTCCAGACATATCTTTGATAGCAATCTCGTCCGCTCCTAATTGGCAGTAAGATTGTGCTAAATCACAGTAATATTTTGAATCGTGAACAGGACTAACTGTATAGGAAAGTGCTAATTGAGCAATACCGCCATATTTTTTAACTGCTTTAAGAGGTGCTTTGATATTACGAATATCATTAAGCGCGTCAAAAATTCTAACAATATTAATGCCATTTTCTATAGACTTCCTAATAAATAAATCTACAGTGTCATGCGCATAAGGCCTATATCCTACTAAAGTTTGTCCGCGAATCAGCATTTGCAAAGGAGTCTGGCGTGCTAATTGTTTAATTTGTTTAAGACGATCCCATGGATCTTCGTTGAGAAAACGCAAAGCAGCATCAAATGTTGCTCCTCCCCACATCTCTAGCGAACGGTATCCAACAGCATCCATTTTTTCGATGATCGGAAGCATATCTTTAGTGGGCATACGTGTTGCTATAAGGGATTGTTGGCCATCGCGTAAAATTGTTTCCGTGATTTGAATATTTTTCATAATAGCTTATTATATATTATTTACTGATATTTTTCAATACTATTTTGTTTGATTTTTTTGCTGGTTGGTGCTACAATTTTTTATAACAATCGGGAGGAGTGTTTTATGCGTTGGTTGGTTTGCTGGTTGACGGTGTTTTTATGGATCGTGCCTATAAATGCGCAAAGAATTACATCCGATCAAGTTACTAATCTGTCTTATGAGCTTATTCCTACTTATGAACTGCCCAAACAGTATATTATAGATAGCCGTACCAAACTCTATCTCAAAGAACATACTTTTCGTAGGGCTGATATCGTATTTTTTCTGGCGATTCCCGTTAGTTTTTATTTAATGCAGAATATTTTAAACTTTATCAATATTCTTAATGTGACTGCAGGCAATTACAATACAGATCTCGGACGCGATAATTTTGGCTTCACATCTGGTGAGTGGAATTTTCTGTTGGCGGCAACGTTTTTAATTCCTATGGGCGTGTCTATTTACGATTATGTTTACGTACGGCAATATCCTCTTATTCCGCCGTTTGAACGCAACGAAATAAAAGAAATTCGTATGAATTTCAGTATTTATCGTGTTTCTTTTTAGGAGGTTTTGTGAAAATTTTAGCAGCCAATTGGCGTGATCCGCTTCATCCTGAAGCCGGTGGTGCAGAAGTTCATTTGGATAAAATATTATCTTATTTGGCCTTAAATCATGAAGTTGTATTGGTTACTACGCGAACTTCTGGAATTCCGGAAGAATATCAATATCATGGATATCAAATTTTGCGCTTGGGTCATCCGTTTTTATTTCATTATACGTTCAAGAAACTTTGGCAGCAACGCTTTCAGCATGAATCTTTTGATATTGTTATCGATGATATTTCAAAAATCGGCATTTCTTCTCCGCAATTTATTCACAATGTTCCGATTGTAGCGATTTTTCATCATCTGCATGGGCATACATTATATCAATTATTACCATTTCCATTGGCATATTATGTGGCTTGGGCTGAAAAAAATGCATTGAAAAGTTATAGGTATACTCCTATTGTGACCGTATCTCCCAGTTCAAAAGACGAATTAATGAAAATTTTACCTTTCAATAAAGTAATAGTGTTACCTAATGGGATAGATGATAATTTTTTTGTCAATAACGATAAAACTCCTGGATTATTTTGTTCTGTGGGACGCCTTACTAAGGCAAAACGGATAGATTTAAGCATAAAACTGTTTTCACTAGTCAACCGACAATTCCCTTATACAGAACTTGTCATTGCAGGCAAAGGAAAGGAAGAATCTCATTTGAAACAATTAGTTAAAAAGTTAAATCTTGAAAATAAAGTTAAATTTTTAGGTTTTATCAGCGAGGCAGAAAAAATAGAATTATTGAGCAAAGCAGAGGGGTTTTTGTTTACAACAGAAAAAGAAGGTTGGGGTATCACGGCTTTAGAAGCTTCTGCTGCGCGTACGCCTGTATTTGGATTTTCTGTGGCTGGTATAAAAGATTCTGTTATTAATAATAAAAACGGTTTTTTAGCACCTTTTGGTGATATCGAAAATCTTTATAAGTATATAGAAATTTATCTTTCTTTTGATGTTGCAAAAAAAAAAGAAATCCAACAGTCTGTTCAACTTTTTGCTAAACAATTCGATTGGACATCAATTACAAAGCAATTCGAAACTATACTTTTAAAAACAATATCTGAATTTCATTAATTATTTTTTTGCTTTATTGGGAACAAGTCCTTCTTTAATAAAAATTACATCTTCTGCAAGATGTGTACAAAGATCTGCCATACGTTCTAAATTGCGAGTGATGTTCATAATCTGTAATAATGGTTCAACCTCTGCTGCTTCGTTCATTGTTTTGATTAATTTTTTCAGATGCTGTGTACATAGATCGTCAACTCTGTCGTCATGCTGGATGACAGCAACCGCTGCTAAAGCATTTTCATCCATGAAGGCTTGAATAACATCAGACAACATTTTTCTGGTTTCTTTTGTCATATCGAAAACTAATGGATAATCTTCAAGACTAATACTATCTTTCCAGTGAAATGTAGCAAGCGCAATTTTTGTAACCATATCTGCCATACGTTCAAGATCACTAGCCATACCGGACATTTTGATAATGCTGCGTAGGTGGCTGGCTTCAGGGTGGAAAAGCGCAAGTATTCCTAAACATTCTTGAGCGATTTCCAATTTCAATAAATTTGCACGTGGTTCCATAATGTCGATAACTTCAATGACTTCTTCCCAATTTTTATTCAATGCACCATCCATTGTTGTTTTTAACATTGTATCTACAAGCTGTGCATATTGAGTTATTTCTTCTTTGATACCGTTTATTTTACTTTCAATCATGACGATACTCTCTCTCTCTCTCTCTCTCTCTCTCTCTCTCTCTCTCTCTCTCTCTCTCTCTCTCTTAACCAAATTTTCCTGTAAGATACTCTTCTGTTCTTTTATCTTTAGGTATAGTGAACATCCGTTTGGTACTGTCGTATTCTACCAGTTCGCCAAGATACATAAAAGCCGTATAGTCCGAAACTCGTCCTGCTTGAGCAATGTTGTGTGTTACTAAAATAATAGTAACGCTTTGTTTTAAGCCGATGAGCAATTCTTCTATCATAGCTGTGGATTTGGGATCTAGAGCAGAAGTTGGTTCATCAAGGAGCAAAACTTCCGGGTTCATCGCTAACGTCCTGGCAATACATAATCTTTGCTGTTGTCCTCCTGAGAGAAAAGAACCCTTATGATGGAGCTTGTCTTTTACTTCAGCCCAAAGTGCCGATTTTTTAAGCGATTCTTCTACTAATTTGTCTGATTCCACTTTTTTTAAGTGAGCCCCATTCAACGTATATCCTGCAATAACATTGTCATAAATAGACATTGTCGGAAAAGGAGTAGGTTGCTGAAAAACCATGCCAACTTTCCGCCTTAAAATAATCGGATCCATCATAAAAATATTTTCTTTATTTAGCAGTACTTTACCTGTATGAGAGGTGTCTTCGATCATTTCGTTCATTCTGTTAAATGTCCGTATTAATGTCGATTTGCCGCAACCGGAAGGTCCCATAACCGCTACAATTTTATGTTCTGGAATGTTCATATTAATCGATTTAAGCACATGTTGTGTCCCATAATATACATTCAAATTTTGAACATTAATAATACCTGGTTCAGAAATTCTTTTGGAGCGTGATTGTGAGTCTACAAAATTTTGATCGGCAATTTTCATGAAATAACTCCATATTTAAAATTTAATTTTCATTTTATCGATAGCTGGTTTTATAATAAGGTTGAGAATTAATGTTAACATCACTAATGCCAACGAAGCACTCCAGGCATTTCTAATTAAGTTGTAGTTTGGAGATGAAGCATTTTTATAAATTTGCATTGCTACTGTTTCCATAGGTTTCGTCATGTCAAACGTAAAAAATGGCGTCCCAAAAGCAGTAAATAATAATGGTGCTGTCTCTCCTAAAATACGCGATATTCCTAAAAGGCTGCCTGATGAAATACCACCTGCTGCTGATGGAAGAACCACTTTGAAGAGTACTCGGCTATAAGGTACTCCTAGTGCCAGTGCTGATTGTTTGAGGGATGTAGGGATTAAAATTAATGTTTCATAAGAGCTTTTAATAATGATGGGCAACATCATTAAAGCAAGAGCTGCACTTCCTGCCAAAGCACTATATGATTTGAATGTGAGTACAACCCATAAATTAGCGATGATACCAAAAATAATTGATGGAATCCCTTGCAAAGCATCAACACATAGAAGAGTTAATTGAGCAAGCTTATGTTTTTTATGTTCCGAGGCAAAAACAGCAACGGAAATACCGAAAGGCATTGCTACTAAAGAGGCAACACTAACAATGCAAAACATACCTACTAAAGAATTTCTAATACCTCCGATTGCTTGAATACGTTGGTTTGAATTCATCATAAAAAATTCACTATCCCCAATAGGAGGAGGTGCATCAGTAACAAAAAAATAAGGAGTCATATAATTAATTCCTTGAGTTAGAATGAAATACAAAATCAGAAATAAAGGAATCAAAGTGATAAAAGCTCCACAGTAAACAAATATTTTGAATATTGTATCGATAATGCGGACTTTTCTAAGTGAAGAAAATTGCCCCATTATGGTCCTTCCTTTGGAACGGGATTTTTATTGGTTTGATGGATGATGCATTTTCCTAACAACGAAAAAATCAAAGTGATGATAATTAAAACAAGTCCCGCTTCGATGAGAGCACTTTGTTTTAATCCAGATGCTTCTCCATATTCATTAGCAATTAAGCTAGCGATAGTTTGTGTCGGTGAAAATAACGATGTAGGAATCTGATTTCGATTTCCGATAACCATTGTGACCGCTAAGGTTTCTCCAAGTGCTCTTCCTAAGGTCAGTAAAATACCAGCTACAATTCCCGAACGTGCATAAGGTAAGATGATTTGAGTAATTATTTTGAATCGTGAAGCACCTAATGCTGATCCTGCGAGTTTTAATTGCATAGGTACTAAAGCAATAGCTTCACGGATAAGTGATGCTGCGTAGGGAATGGTCATCACAGATAAAACTAACGAAGCAGTCAATAAATTGGCTCCTAACTTCGGCACAATAAAAAACAAAGCCCATAAACCATAAATAACTGATGGAATCCCTGCTAATAGATCGACAAGTGCTGAAAATATCAATGTTATTGCAGATCTTGGGGAAAGAAATTCTGTAAGGCATAAAGCTGATGCTAGTGCTAAAGGAAATCCTATAAGCAATGCTAATAATGATGATAGTACTGTGCCCACAACAAATGATAAAATACCAAAATTTCTATAATTTTCATCGCTGGATATTTGAATAGAGTTTCCTTGAGAATCGGTTAATTTTTGAGAAATAATAGTTTTTTTATGGATAATCCCGTGCCATTCTGCCGTATAAGGCATGGAAAAAGAATATATATCTTGTAATTCTTTGGGGATAATAAGTTTATAAGCTCCTTTTTGGAGTATTGCATCAGAAATGACAGTGATAGAGCGTTGCTGTGTATCTACCTTAATATTTTGTTTTATGGAATCCTTATAAAGGATTACTTCGGGTGTCTGGTTTTCTTTTAATGGAGCTGTAAAATAAATTGTTATTTTATTTTCGTCGAAATCCGTGCTGATATTGCTAACTTCAAAAATAGGAATATTCCAATGCGGACTGGTAAAAAATGATAATCCAAAATGTTTTAAAGATGCACGGCTGTTCCATAATAAAGAAACAATAATTGCAAGCACTATGCTGGCAAATAATATAGTACAAGTTGTGCTTAAAATATAATAAAGATTATCTAATGAAAAGTTTTTTTTCAATCTTATGCCCTTATTCCAGAGAATATAAAGTTTCACCGTTATATTTAATTTGGGTTAAAATATTTTTTCCGGTATCAATGACATTTTGAGGGAGCGGAGCAAAATATAAACTTTCATGCTGAGCTTGTGCTTCCTCTGTGAACATCCATGCCAAAAGATCAACTAAAGCTTGAGCTTGTTCTTTTGATCTGTTGTTGTAATTTTGTTCTTTACGCACAAGAATATAAGTGAAAGTTGTCATAGGAGCTGCATTAGCACCATCTGTATACGTAAGGGATACCCGTGAATCCGCTGGGAAAGCAACAGTATCTGCGGCAGCGAAGGTGTTTTGAATGTCTCCTATCACGTAATTTCCTGCTTTATTTTGTATAGCAGCCACAGGGAAATTATTTTGTTTTGCATAGACATAATCAACATAGGATATAGAACCGGTATTTTCTTTAGTAAAAGCCATCATTCCAGAATTGCCTTTTTGACCGACCCCTGTTGTCCAATTTAATGACTTGCCTGTACCGAATATATCTGCCCATTTTTTGTTTGCTTTTGTCATGAATTCTGACATGGTGAATGTTGTCCCACTGCTATCTGAACGAAATACTGGAATGATATTGATATCTGGAAAAATTCTTTCTTTGTTTGTCGAGAGCTGTTGGTTTAGCGATACAATTTGAGGATCGTTCCATTTTGTTATTTGGCCACTGTATATTTGATAAATAAGTTCTGGATTGAGATAAATGGGTTCATCTTTGCTGCTAAATCCCGGTGCAGGAATATTATATGTGAAGTTTACGCCCGCAAGAACAGCCGGAATATGTAACATTTCAATACCTTGTTCTAGATAATTTTTTAAGTCTTGATCGTTCAGGAATGCGTCTGTAGCACTAAAATCAACAATTCCGCTAGCAATATTTTGAATACCCGCCCCTGAACCAGTAGCTTGATAACTTACTTGAGTTTTATGTGTAGCGGCGTAGTCTGCAAAAAGTTTGGTAAAAATAGGGTTGGCAAATGATGAACCTGCTCCTTGTATATTGATTACAGCATTTGATGAGCAGCTATTTATACTCAGCAGTAGCGCTGTAATTTTTGCAAAATGCATTTTCATAAAATTCTCCTTAAATTATTTTGAAGAAATGTCAATAGTAGGTGTTAAAGGTTCATTATTATATGTTATTTTCTTTAATGTAGCCTGTGCTGCTGAACGGAATTTTGGGGTCAGCGATGCAAACAATATGCTATCAAACTGCTTTTGAGCTTCCGGGCTTAAAGTCCATGCCAAAAGATCAACTAAAGCTTGAGCTTGTTCTTTTGATCTGTTGTTATAATTTTGTTCTTTACGCACAAGAACATACATAAGCGATGCAGCTACAGCGGCCTCTTTTCCTTCATTAGGGTAAGTAATGTCTACTCTGTTATCAATATTGGTTTTAGAAACTTTCATTGCTTCTTTAGAGCGGAAATTACAACCGCGTACGTAAGTACCAAGCGCATTCCGAATCCGAGCAACAGGAAAACCATTTTGAAAAGCATAAATCATCGTCGTATAGCCGAAGGATCCCGGTGTAGATATAATGCTTTTCATAACATCTAAGCTGTTTGTTTGTCCGATACCTTTCGGGAATGCTATTTCTTTACTGATACTGAATCGTTTTTTCCAGTTAGAACTAGCTTTTGCCATGAATTGAGAAAATAAGTATGTTGTACCGCTTTTCCCATGACGGTATATGGGTATAATTTCTATATTAGGGAATGTCCGGGTTTTATCCTCTGCTACTTGCTGGTTCAGCGATACGATTTGAGGATCGTTCCATTTAGTTATTTGACCAGCATAGATTTTATAAATAATCTCTGGAGTCAGGTAAACAGGGTCGTCAAGCATACCAAACCCCGGTTCAGGAATATTGTAAGTGAAATTAACGCCTGCAGCTGCGATTGGAATGTGGAGAATTTCAGCTTCTGAAGATCGAATTTCTTCGTCAGTCATAGGCACATCACTGGTTCCGAAGTCCACCGTACCAGCAATGATAGCTTGAACTCCAATATCGGAATTTTGAATGTCATAGTGGATTTTTTGCCCTGTTTTCTTTGTGTAAGATCTAAAAAGAAGATCATACAAAGGCAACGGAAAACTAGCTCCTGTGCCTTCGAGAACAGATGTGTTTGTTTTAGGGCGTTCGGGGGCTCCGCATCCTGTAATAAATAATATGCTGATTATCATCCACTTTTTCATTGCGAATGTCTCCTTAAACTATCCACTAATAGATCATTATGCCTGAATTATACTGTAAGATATGATCTTTTGTCAAATTTATTTAAAATAAAGAAAATTCTATTCAACACTGGAAAAAAATATATTTTTATGCTATAATTGTAATTAGAAAAATTGTGGGGCGAAATCTGATGTCGCAGGCAAAAAAATATAATTTATCTCAGCTTCAAAGCGGCATGATGTTTACAGATGCTTTGTACAACAAGAAAATGACAGTATTATTGCCGGGATTTTATCCGATTTTACCGGAATTTTTGATCGAATGGGCTGAGGAAAAACAAGATACGTTCATAACTTACGGTATGTTAATCAGGAATGATTCTCTGTTTAGAACGACTCTTCCGGGATACATTGATATTAGTGTGCGTCAATATATTGCATTATATAACCAATCGCTTGCTATTTTAAAAGCACAGTTTCAAGATTTAAAGCATATCGATATTGGCGAATTTCAAAAAATTGCCACCCAATGGACAGAAAGTCTGCTTAAAGAAAAAGATGCTCATTTGTTGTTGCGTGTTATTCGCTATGCGAATCCTTTGGAAGAAGATTATTTTTATGCTCATATGTTAGATGTTTCACTGCTTTCGTTGGCGATTTTATATCAGCGTGAACATTCGTCTATGAAGCTGATCCAAATAGCGTTAAGCGGCTTGCTTTATGATATAGGTATGACGCGGTTGCCTGAATATATGCTCAATTCTCAAGATTCTTTCGACGCTGTTCAAAAACAAGAAATTGAAAAGCATACTGTGTTAGGTTTTCAAATGATTACAAGAGAACTCCGTTTGCCTACGATGTTTGCTATGCCGGCACTCGAACATCATGAGCGTTTTGACGGTAGCGGATATCCGCGCAAATTGAGAGGTCCCAGTATGAGTATGAACAGTGCTATTATTGGATTAGCAGATATTTTTACATCCCAGATACGAAATAGGACGTTTAAACCTGCCCGAGAACCAGCTGAAATATTGAAAGATTTTGTGGCAACAACTATGAATCATTTTAATCCGGAATTTGTCCGTTTATTTTTATCTTTTATCAATATTTATCCTGCTTCCAGTTTTGTTACGCTTAACACCGGAGAGATTGTAACTGTAGTCAGAACTTATATACTCTACCCTCAACGGCCAACTGTAATGTTGGTGTGTGACAAAGATGGAAAACGTGATCTTTCCCGAAAAGAAATCCCTTTGCATTTGCCCGAAAACGAGCATTTGCATATTGTAGGAATGTTCAGCCGGAAGCACTTGTTTTCACTTAGTCACTTGCATGTGATACCTGTTTATGATGAGTTAATGCCTAGGGGTCAAAATCCGAATTATGTTCCTTTAGACCCGTTGGCTGACGCTGATGGAAATAAAGAAATTAATATTCAACTTTGATTCTTCTAAAATTTGACGCGTTGTGGTTATATGTTATAATAAGTTCAATATTTATATTTGTGGGAGTTATTATGGAACTTACGAGTTTGTCTGTTAAAAATTTGTCGAATTTGTTGAAAAAAAAAGAAATTTCTTCGGTGGAATTAACAAAAACCTACCTTCAAGCTATAGAAAACGATGATCGACAACCCTTACCTCTGAACGCTTATATTTCGGTCAGCCACGATGATGCACTGCATTGTGCCGAACTTGCTGACCACCGTATCAAGCATAATGATTATACACCGTTAACGGGGATTCCTATTGGAATAAAAGATTTAATTAACGTAAAAAATCAGCCAACAACTTGTGCGTCTAAAATTTTAACTGGTTTTATCGCTGCTGATGATGCTACGGTAGTCGAGCGTTTGGTACGGAAAGAAGGTATGCCACCTTTAGGCAAACTAAACTTAGACGAATTTGCGATGGGGTCTTCGAATGAGACATCTTTTTATGGAGCTGTGCGTAATCCCTATGACAGAGAACGAACACCGGGCGGATCGTCTGGTGGATCGTCAGCGGCTGTTGCAGGAGGTTTGGCTCCTGTTAGTTTGGGTACCGATACCGGAGGCTCAATTAGACAGCCAGCGGCTTTTTGCGGATGCGTTGGTCTTAAGGGGACTTATGGACGTGTGTCACGTTATGGGGCTACGGCGTTTGCTTCGTCACTTGACCAAATCGGGCCTATAGCACGTACTGTGGAAGATGCGGCTTTATTATTTTCGGCGATGGCAGGGCATGATCCTAAAGATTCCACATCTTTGCCGATGCCAGCTCCTAAGATTGAGCTTAATCAAAATGTTAAAGGGTTAAAAATCGGGCTGCCAAAAGATTTTTTTGATGCCGAGTTTGATGCCGAAATACGAAATAGGATTACAGATGTTGTTGCTTTGTTGGAAAAAGAAGGTGCTGTTATTTCGGAAATTTCGATTCCAGATATTAAATATGCTCCGTCTGTATATTATATTTTGGCACCTGCTGAAGCATCTGCTAATTTGGAGAGATTTGACGGTATCCGTTATGGCAATAGAGTTGAGTATGAAACGCTTGCGGAGACTTATGTTAAAAGCCGTACAGAGGGATTTGGCACGGAAGTCAAGAGGCGGATTATGCTGGGGACGTTTATTTTATCTTCTGAATCGTATGATGATTTTTTTGTAAAGGCTCAAAAAGTACGCGCACGCCTTCAAGCTGGCTATCAGGAAGCGCTTGGTTCAATTGATGTGCTGCTCGGTCCCACAACCCCCACAACAGCTTTCAAATTGGGCGAAAAAATACATGATCCTATCAGTATGTATTTGTCTGATATATTTACTTTATCAGCAAATTTAGTAGGGGCACCAGCTATTTCTGTGCCGGTGGGGCTTTCCGATAACAGGCTGCCTATAGGAGTGCAGATAATGGCAAAGCAACTAGATGAGCAAAATTTGTTTAACTGTGCTTATGCCGTAGAACAATTTGGTTTGTAGGCATTAGTAAAAACGAAATGCAGCAATTTTTACATGAGGTTTTTCTGCTGTTCCTGTTAATTCGAATTGCAACATAATTTTATTTTTAGGCATAATATTCTTATAATCTTCAATAGAAATCGTTCCTTCTTTGTTGTATCCGGGGTGTGATGGCATAATTAAGATGTTTTCTTTTTTATCAACTAATGCAACTTGAAAAAATTCAGCTTTTTTAGGGAGATGATAGATATCTTTCATTCCTTTGAAAGAATTGCCGGTACTTCTATCCATAAAAAATATATAGTTAGCTGCGGGTTTGGCTGATTTTTTGATAACGATAGTATTATTTTTTAATATTTTTTTTTCTTCATCATAAAAAACCAGTGCAACTTGATGATTTTCATCAGAATTTTTAATTCCGTTAATTACTCGAATTAGTCTGTTGACTTTCATGAGTGCGGGTGGTTCAACAGGTTCTGGTTTTTCTTCTCCCTTCTTTTTTCTGCGCAGCGAAAAGCGTTTAGGAGCAGGTTTTTCTTCAATTTCTTCTTTTTCCTCAACATGTGGTGCTGTAAAACTAACATTAATTCCACTGGGATAAATGGGAATTTGTGAAATATCGCCGTAGCTGGTAATCGTTGTTAACATAAAGAACGAAATCCAAAAAATTTTTTGCATAGAATCCTCGCTTAAAATTTGATAATAGTTTTTCATGTTCCGCCTTCCTGAGGAGAGGCAAAATAAAATTCTTTAATATCTCTATTCGATTTTAAAAATTCATGATTTTTTTTTGCAAGGCTCCAGTTCCTTTACCGTGAATAACGCTTAATTCATTATATCCTGCTGCCGGAGCTTTATGAATAGATTTTTCTAGTATTTGCACAGCCTCGTTGCCTAACTTTCCACGTAAATCAATAGAATGTTGTGCATCAGTAGTAATGAAACTTTTTTTAAAGAGTTCTTATTTAAGGGAGTATTGGCTTCAAAAAGGTCCGATTTTGAAACAGTAATTTTGAAAATTCCCACTCTCACTAATATTTCATCGGCAAAAATTTCTTACACAACAGCATTTTTGTCCAAAGAAGCAACAAAAAATTTCCATTCCTTTTTCGATATGAGTTACTTGATTACGAAAATGCTTTAAACTTTCGGTTTTCTTTTGTGTTACTAATTTCTTTTGCAGTTTTCAAAATATTTTCTTAATTTTTTATATCTGCTTCCATTTTATTTTTCAGACGAGACAACTCTTTCAGATGCATATTTAATTCGTGGTCAGCAGTTTCCAACCCTTTTGTTTGGAGTTCGAGTTTTTGTTTGTTAAGGAGTTGTTCTTTTTTTGCCTTAACAATTCTTCACGCTTTTTTAGTTCGGACTCTTTATTGTGGAGCTTGTTATTAAATTTTGTAATGTTTGCAATGATTTGATCTTTTTCGTTTTTATTTTCGCGCAGAAACACGGCTGCTTTTTCGATAATTTCCCTGTCCAGGCCAACACGTTCAGCAATTTTCAGCGCGTAACTGCTGCCTATAGTATCTTCCTGCAAGGTATATTCTGATCTTAAAGCTTGTAGATCAAAAGCCGTAGCATAAGCGCTTATATCTGGATGTTTGAAATCTTTTTCCTTGACGTGTTGATGGTGCGTTGTAATCCCGAAAAATGCTCCTGTTTCCAGAAGTTTATCGATAACAGCAGAAGCCAAAGCTTTGCCTTCCAGAGGATCGGTAGCGTGGGCAATTTCGTCTATCAGAACCAGTGAATGTTTTCCGGCCTTGCTTAAAATGTCTTTTAATGATGTTATGTGGCCTGAAAAGTCGATAATTCATCATCCAAGCTTTGAGAGTCGCCAATTTCTAGCAGGATTTTGTCAAACAGCGGCAGAATAATTTTTTTGCCGGGATAGGCAGTCTTTTCTTCATTATACATGCTGCCAGTGCCAACATTTTGGGGTACTGCGATTTTACCTCCAGCATTTGGTCCCGAGATAATAATACCCAATGTTTGAGGGGAGATATATAGATCCAGTGGTACTGTATTTTCTCACCCTTTTTTAGTAAAAGAAAAGGATTGTATATTTTTCCAGAATAATGGATCTATTGTTTGGAGTTTCTGGAAAAACAGCCACGAATTTTTTAGCAAAACAAGCCTTTGCAAAAAAAAAATTCTAGTGCAGCACTTTCATTTAGCAGCACTAGAAGTAAATCCGAATGGGTTTTTATTTGAGAACTCCATACTTTTAAGAGACGAAAAATTTCGCAGTATTCCGTTTCATTGACGGATAGGAGTTCGTTATTCATAAAGATCAGCTTGAGGCTCGATGAATGCTGTAGAGCACGTTGCAGAAAACGCATGGACTATACCTGGTGTTCGGTTTTTGGCAGCTGCTTTCACTGGAAGTACGTAACGATTTTCCCGAAAAGCAATTCTTTTTTTGGTGAGATCATCGCTGATGCATGTGATTTCGATTTGTAAGGTTTTCTCGATACGGCTACGGATACTTTTTTCAAACCTTGTATTCTTTTGAGTTCTGGTGCGGAATCAGCAATAGAGCCATCATATTCAAATGAATTTTTCAGCATTTTTAGAATATTTTCCGGAGATTTAATATGAGAAATTTTTTCTTGTAGCAGAGGATACCCAGGGTCATCCAATAAACCAGACAATTCTTGCCATCGTTCTAAGATTTTTTAAGATGAAATATATCCGCGACGTCAGGCAGATAATCTTTTGTGATTCTTTCAACGCATTTCCTAAGATCCGGTAATTCTGCAAACACAAAGTTCCGCCGCTGTTTAATAAAATCTTCGGTTTGGAGGCACATGTGTCATGCGAAGTTTGATTTGGCACTTTAAAAGAAATCCCTTTTCCTAAGCAGCAGGCTTATGCATCTGCTGCCAGAAAGAAAGATCCCTCCCTAAAATGCTCCGGGAAGGGATTGTTTATAAGGAGATACTCATTCCATTGTAAAAGAAAAGGATTGCCCATTACAGAATAAGCAAAATCATCGTCATAAGTAATTGGAAATAAAAGGTTTGAAGCTAGCATAATACCTATATATCAGCAAAAACAATATATACCATTTAACTGTATTAATTTTCATAGAGTACCTGCCTGCCTAAGCAGAACAACCCCTTTTTCCTATTGTTTTATTATAACATAGGCTGTTTTTTTGTTAAGCTTTTATTTTTTCTCAAAAATAGAATCAATAACCCTCTCTCAAAAGTATCGAGAGAGGGTTATGTTGTTTTTGCCGATCTGTTTAATTTTTTTTGTGTGTGCAGGGGGCTGGTGATGACGAGCTCGGGGGTGTTGGGGTGTTTTTTGGAATTGGCGAGGCCGGAGTATTTGACGGTTGCCTCGGTGATGTGGAAGTCCTTGTAAAGCTCGCGGATAACGGAGTGGTCGCCGTAGGAAAGCATCCAAGTCGCTTTGGAATTTTTGAGGAGTTCGGAGAGCAGAACATGCCACTCGACTCCGAAGTTGATGCCCGGGTAGACGTTTTCTGCTCCGAAGTACGGAGGATCGAGGTAGAGAAAAGTATTTTCCTGGTCCCAGCGTTTGATGCATTTTTCAAAAGATTCGTTTGAGATAGCGAGGTTTCGGAAACGCTCGCGGAGTTCGGATATTTTTGATATTAAAGTTTGCGCGCTGTT
>NZ_FOKY01000019.1 GCF_900112165.1 Brevinema andersonii | reverse complement strand
TGTCAAAGGACGTTATCCTGATACCTCTTCTTGGTTTGCCATTTTATAAAGAATAGGTTATAGAATAGCCAGAATACTAGATATCCTTATAGAATGTAAACATCCCTCCCCAAATATTTTATAGGGAGGAATGCAGCATTAAGGATGATGAATCCTTAAAAGCCTACGGGAAGAATTGGGGGCTCTCTTCATGGGTTTATTCTAACAATTCATCTTTTCTCTTTCTACTTCCTTCCCCTGAAAACAATAGTATAAAAAAACTTGACAAATTTTAATTTTTATTTTCAAAAACTGCAAAACTAAATGTTATATGACAAAAAGTCTCAAACTAAACTTTACATGACAACTGCGTACATAAACAGCCGATCAACCGTATTTTCTAAACCTATTTTTTCAAAAACAATAAATTATTCAGTGCCAAATTCTTATCTTGTGCAATATATTTCAATGTTTTAGATTTCTCGAGCATTGTACATAACCCAATCCTATAAATAGGAGCGTAGGACAAATACATATTTTTAATTTCGCACTGTCACTGTTTACTCTGATGGGAACATTATATAAACCTTAGAATAATAAAAATTCAAAATATACCGCAGACCCAGCAAATTTTGCAACTGTTCATGAAAACACCATAAATTTGCTGTTTCAAGCGGCTTTTTACGTTCTCCGACGGCCTCAAATACACCCAAGTACCAGTCAGACATTGTATTAGATAATGAAGTGTTATTCATACGACAATAATATAATGCTGCATTAAGCCAATATACTGTTTTTACCTTCGAAAGATAAGACATCACAAACGACCAATCTTCACAAAATAATCGGTCAATGAAACCAGGATTATATTTTTTAATAATAGAAGTCGGATAAAAGATTAATACTGCATTAGTAGCATGTATAAAGAAACAGATCATAAACATTTAGTTCTTGGGAATCAAGAAATTTGATATTTTGATATAAGTACATACATATAATCCAAAATCCTATTCTCTGCAAAATGAATTCCTTTGAAATAAACACCATCTGATTCAAAATAAATCATTTTTTTGATACATAGTTCTATGATTATAGGAGAAATATAATCATCAGAGTCCAAAAAAAGACAAAATTCCCCTTTCATCAGATTAATACCAGTATTTCTGGCAGTACTTAAACCTTGATTTTCTTGAGTTAAAATAACAAATTTATCAGGATATTTTTGTTTATATTCCTGTAGAATCTCCAAAGAATTACCTACAGAACCATCATTAATGCAAATGATTTCTATATTGTTATACGTCTGATTTATCAAACTATTTAGATATTCTTTGAAGCGTTTTTTCCACATTATAAACAGGTACTACCACACTTACTAAATCATCCCTTACCATTGAATTCCTCCATTCTTTTTGAACAAATCATAAAAAATAGAGAAAATAGGAACCTTAAAGTTAGAATCACATTTTTTTTATAACCATGGCAAAATGTACTATAGTCATACAGTCGATAACGGGCAGCTGCTAAAAGATTCAAACACAGTGTTCTATATGGTTCCGGTTTGTTTTTATTACAGTAAATTTTTATTCGCTACGGATCTAAAATAATCATATTATTCGCAACGATTCTCTCATAAAACTCACAATCAAAATCCGTAAAATCCAAGTATGTTTTCGGAAATTCCATATTAGGATACTTTTTTCAAGGCTTCTATAAAAATATATTGTTCAGGAGGATACTGGTGCCTTTGATCATACAAATCCGGTGCTCTTCCATGATAGGTATTAGCACAAACCAATATTGCAAAAATTCCGACTCCTGAAGTAATGAGATATCCCATAAAAGCTTGATATCTTCCGTCAAGCCAAAAGCAAGCCAATCACTGATATGATATGGTAAGGAAGAATAACAGTGCCATCGGTAATATACTTTTTAGAAAAAAAGAAGTAACAATAACACTATTTTTAAAAAATATATATTTTTCATCACGTTCAGGAAATTGCTGATAATACGAAAGAAATTTTTTCGATTGGAAAAGAAGATACGATCTCAATTTCATACAATAAGGACGAGTTACTTTTTTTAATCCCGCTTGAGTCGACACTAATGGACGTAATAGATTATTGACATACCCGTAACTCCCTATAAAACCTCCAGGACCCAAAGAATATATTACATATCACATAAATGATCAATACAAGCCGTATTAGATACTTACCAAGTTGTTAAAATAATTTCCGATTGGGGGAAAAAGACGTAAAGAATTAATGCATTTGATAGTACTGAACTCATCAAAATATCCTTGAACTACAAAAGAAATATCTTGAATCTTCATTCTGATATCCTACAATAATATGAAATATAAATAACATTGTGACAAAAGAGAAATTGAATAGTCCAATTCAATAAATTATTTGGTACTGATTTTATTAATAATGAAATCAGTACCAAATAAACAATTAAAATATTTTCTATCTGATTCCCAATTCTTTCTTAATTGCTTTATTGAATTTTATTTTTGTTGATGCTTTTACTTTTTTCATTTCTTCTTGAGTCCATAACTGGAGTTTTTGTTGTTTTAATTCTTGCTCTGTATAATCTTTAATTTGGGAGGCAGACAATCCTAAAGAAATCAAACGTGCAGAATGTTTAGCATAATATTCATCAATTTCTTGCTTTGTTGGAACAATAGCTTGCGGATTTTTTTGAATTTGCTTTTCCAGCCAAATTTGAGCTGCAGCTTGACGGAAGAATTCCTGCATTAAATAATCTAATTCATCAGAATTCAATAAATCTTTATAGGACAAGGCAAATATCATACTCTGATCAACATAAGTATCAATATAGCGTTGACGAATTTTCTGTCTATCTTCTTTGGATACTTTATTACCTTTAAGGCTCTCATCCAAAACTTTCAATCCGTATGCAATTCCTTGCTTCGGAAATTTAAGATCATTAACTTCAAAAAACCAATCATTATCATCATCTAATGAAAACCATGCTTGAATGTACTGTTCTAAAACTTCGCGTGCTACTGTATTTTTTTGAGCAAAAGCCAGAGAAAACCCAGCTAACACAATGCCTAATATAATATATATTTTTTTCATAACATTACCTCTAAAATTATGGGATATTATAATATATTTTTCAAAAAAAGCAATATATCCTCTGCTTAAAATATAAAAAACAAATCACACAACAGTGATTAAATTTGATTTTTAAGCATCAATCTGTTATAATTTCAAGTCTTTGAAATTGAGGTAGGATTGCATGACATTAAAAAGCTGGCAAATCAAAATGTTTATTACTCTAGGTTTTGTTGCATTATTCACAGGGATAGCTCTTACAAAATTAATTGTTACTTTTAATAATCTCAAGGATGTTGAACAGTTGGATGCTTATTCCCACTACTCTGTTCCTACAAAAATTCTAGATATTAAAGGCCGGTTCATTACAGAATATTTTTTAGAAAAAAGAAATATTATTTCCTTTAATGACCTACCTCACGATTTGATCCGAGCCATCATTGCAACCGAAGACAACCGTTTTTACCAACATGGTGGCGTAAACGTAGCTGCTATGATCCAAGGAGTAGTTTTTGACCCGCTTCGGGGACGCAGAGCAAGAGGAGGATCCGGGTTAACCCAACAGCTTGCTAAGTTATTATTCACAGATAGTTCGCGGTCTATCCAAAGAAAATTAATAGAACTCTGGTATGCTCTTCAAATAGAAAAAAAATACTCAAAAGAAGAAATTCTTGAATTATATTTCAATTTGATATACTTTGGGCACGGACAATATGGCATAGAGGCAGCATCAAAATTTTATTTTGACAAGCCTGCTAAATTATTAACTCTAGCAGAAGCTAGTTTTTTAGCGGGATTACCTCAAGCTCCTTCAAGATATTCACCAATAAATAATTACAAATCAGCTCAAGAAAGACATAAAATTGTTCTTAATTCTATGGTCAATAGTGGTTATATTTCACAAGTTGAGGCTGACCAGATTTTTAAGGATTTTTGGATTAATTATGATGCTTCTTTTACAGCTGCAACCAGAAATATTCAACAAAAAGAAACAGAAGTTGCTGGTTTTTTTACAGAATATGTTCGGCAGCAACTTCTTGAACGTTATGGAGAAGAACTATTATATAAAGGAGGATTGGAAGTTCATACAACATTAAATTTAGACTATCAAAAAGCAGCAAATATTGAATTTGAAAAAGCATTGTCAAATGAACAAGAAATCTATTCGGGACATTACGCTCGAAATTCCTCAACATTGAAAAAAAACTATGAAGATATTATCGATCTATTAGGATTAAGCTTCGGATTAGACAGTTTTTCATTCAGCGATACCCGGACAGAAAAAATTGTAAGTTCTATGGTATCCAGTGATCAAGACTTAATTTCACTTGCTTCATTTATTCTGGGTATGGATACAATCAACATGAAAATCGATAACTTAAATAATTCAAAACATTTAGTAGCCCGGAAAGAAGATTCCGTAGAAGGCGCATTGGTATCAATAGATCCCTATACAGGCTATATTAATGCTATGATAGGAGGTCGCCATTATAGTGTAGCTAACCAATTCAACAGGGCAACACAAGCCCGTAGGCAAATGGGCTCTACATTTAAGCCTTTGCTTTATGCTATCGCTCTGGACAACAAAATCATTACCCCTTCAGAAATTTTTGTTGATGAAATTTTATCCTACAAATTACCTAATGGTAATATTTGGGTTCCAAGAAACTATAACGGTACCTATCAAGGTCCGATGACAGCAAGGCGTGCCCTAAGATTGAGTGTCAATATTATTGCCATTCAAATTTGGGAAAGAATGATTAAATTATTAGGGTATGATTTTATTTTAAATCAGTTATCATTATTTTTCGGAACATCTTCAGACAGTTTAACAAAACGTATTCATAATGAATTAGCAACAGCATTAGGAACAGGTACAGCTAGTCCTTTAGAGATGGCTCAAGCTTTCGGTGTCATTGCTAATGGTGGCATGTCCGTTGAGCCGATTGCTATTCTTAAAGTTTATGATCGTAATGGGCAACTTATTGACGATTTTAAGGTTACACATGATTCTAGACCCAAAGTCCGCATTATTTCAGAAGGCACGGCTAAAATTATGCAAAGCTTGCTTCATGACATAATGCAAAGGGGAACCGCTGCAGGAGCTGCAATGCGTGCTGGCTATAATACGAGTAGCTCAGGAGGAAAAACAGGTACAACGTCTAACTGGACTGATAGTTGGTTTGCGGGTATTACTTCTAATTTATCTACAGTAATTTGGATAGGTTTGGATGATTCTCGTAAAGCTCTTGGTAAAAGCCGTTCTAGTGCTGTAACAGCAGCTCCAATCTGGATGAATTATATGAAAAAAGTAAATTCTTTGACCCCCGTTTCTAATTTACCTTTTCAACAGTCGACAGAAGGTTTAAAGACAGCATTTGTTTCATCATACACTGGCTTGTTGGCAACTGCACAGGATACAGAAGGTTATACTGAATATTTTTTACCTGGTACTGAACCCCAGACTTATAGTGATGCAGAAACAATTGCTCGAATTCAAGCACAAATGGCCCAAAAAGATAATTATGAAGTTTCCGGTGAAACTGTTGATTTAACAACTCATACAAATAACTCTAATCCTTATACCCTAGATCAATCCGTTAATTCGGATGAATTAGATCTTTCTTTTGATTTATCAAGTGGCCTTTAGTATCTTTACAAATAGAGGATACAATGAAAACAATGATTAATAACTTTCTATTAAAAAAAAAATAAAAAAATATGGATTAGGACTGGCTTTAGGTGGGGGAGATGTTCGTGGTTTTTTCCATATTGGTGTTCTTCAAGCTCTAGAAGAAAAGAAAATCCCTATTTCTTTTATTGCGGGAGTTAGCATAGGTTCTCTATTAGGTAGCATTTACGCTATGGGCTATTCTGCAGATGAAATCCTCGATATTATCGAAAATAAAACTCAATTTTTTCAATTATTAACTACTTTTAATCTTAATCTTCTTCCTAAAACAGGAATTTTCAGTGGCACAAAGATCGCTGATGAAATTAATACATTAGCAGGAAATAGAACTATTGAAGAATTGAATATTCCTTTTATATGCAGAGCAGCAGATATCCTGCATTTCAAAGAAGTTGTTTTTACTCAAGGAAATATAGGACTTGCCGTGAAAGCTAGCTGTTCTATTCCCGGTTTTTTTTCTGCAGTAGAATACAATCACCATATTCTTGTAGACGGCAGCGTATTAGGCCCTGTCCCTATCCAATTAATAAGAAAACATTTTCACGGTCCAGTATTAGCTTCAAATTTAATTGCTTACGATTCACTGGACGATGAACATGCGCATAAAGTCAATCGATCCATCAAGGGAGATTTATTGAGTAGAATCTTACCTATAGCAGATCCTGTTATTAAATCTTTTCTTCTCATTCAATCAAGAATTACCGCTCTAGAGTACCAAATGACACCTCCAGATATCTCCGTGCAATTTTCTGGGACATATCACCCTACACTTTCAAATATGCAAAAAATTAAGTACAAACTTATTAATGATGGGTACCAAGCAGCTATTTCCACATTAGAAAAAACAGGTTTCTAAGATGACAACACTTGTAATAGGAGGCCTGCCTCAAACATTGGAAATTATAAATTACATTCAATCATTCCACAAAGTTGTTAGCTGTTATTCGCCTTACTTCACTCAATGGCCGGCAGCAGATTTTACATTTGGTCTTCGGTACGATCGAATTGATCAAATTCCTTGGAAATTTTTTGATTTTTATATCGATTGTTCTGGTTCGGTACACAGTATAAACATATGCTTAGAACAAGCCACTTTAAATAAAAAACCTTGTTTTGCATTTGATGCATTGTCACAACAAATGTACTTTCAACAGGCATCAGATTCGATTAAACTCGATTATTTCAAACGCATTCCTCTTTTCAAGCAAAATTTTGAATTTAGTAACTCTTTATTTTCATATCTTAACCCTGATACAATACCTCATAGTTTTGCAATAAATCAGCAACATATCACAAAAATTCCAGAAAAACGAACACAAAATTTTTATAGTTCAGGAATTCAATGTGACCTGGTTGCCACAGCATGCTCGGAAGATACGAGTGCTGTTGCACCCTCGGAAGAGCGTAATTTGGATCTTCTAGAACTAGGCAATTCTATCAATCAAAGTGGATATGCAAAATTGGTTCGCGTATCAAAATTTTTTTCTGAATTTTGCGTTGGAAATAAAAAAATGATGATTTACAGACAAGGAAGATTGACATTAAATCCATGTCTAGATGCTGAAGAAATCTATTTTCATTATTTATTTTTCGTAGGTGCTTGACGAATATAAGATTCATAAGTATCTTTAATACACAACAATCGGAGGTACTCATGGATATCGCAACACGAAAAAAATTATGGAATATTTTTTATGCAGAAATTTTAGCGGATATTTTAATTACCGGTCAAATTGTATCCCCTTCGCTGAAAAAATTCATAGCAGATCAAGATATTAATAACATCTATGCTACTTTGTTAATGGACTTAAAAACATTTTTCGACAAAGCAGACATGAAACATGTTTATAACTTTTTCAATACAATTATGGATGAAACTTTATCTCAAGAAAAAATTTTTCATTTAATGAATAGCATAGCTTAAATCCTTGAAAAAACCTCGCCCATATGTTATACTAACATATATTATATGGTGAGGTTTTTATGCGTCGAAACATCGCGATTATACTTTCCGCAGGCTCAGGCATCAGGATGCAAGCTCAGAAACCTAAACAATTTCTTATTATTAATAAAAAAACAATTTTAGAACATACTATTTCGATATTCGATAAATGTCCGCTTATTGACGAGATTTTACTCGTTATCCGCCTGGAAGATCATTCAGAAATCAAAAATATTCTAGCCAACGTTCAATTAAATAAACAATATCATATAACTTTTGGCGGTCAAGAACGATATCATTCTACTCTGTCTGCTTTAAATTTTTACAAAGAACGAACAAATATTAACATGATTATTCATGATGCGGCACGTCCATTACTTGCGCCAAGCACGTTAGAACAGTGTATTAAAAGCTTATTGCACTATTCTGCTGTAGCAGTTGGTACCCCAAGTACAGATACATTATTTAAAGTGGATGGCTCTATAATTCAAGATATACCCAATCGTCAAGATTTCTGGCATGCACAAACACCACAATGCTTTCATATCGAAGTATTGGAACAAGCTTTTAATAAAGCTCTACAAGATAAAAATTTCCGACCGACAGACGATTGCTCTGTCATAAAAACATACTGTCCGGAAATTCCAATCTTTTTAATTGAAGGGCTTCATTCCAATATAAAAATCACCCATCGTAACGATCTACTCACTGCAGAAATTTTATTAAACAATAATTAGGAGTGTGTTATGTATTTACATTTACAACACTTAGCAGATTCTTTTCAGATAAGAGGAGAAAAAATCTACTCTCGAATGTTTAATGGTGAACGTTTTGTTTCTATCAGTTACCGCCAACTTTATGATTCTATCCTTAAGATTGCACAGTTCTTACAAAAGAAGAAAAACATCAAACAAAAAGATAAAATTGTTATTATTTCAGAAAATCGTCCTGAATGGATTATGTCGTATTTAGGAGTGGTATACAATGGATTGATCGCTGTTCCGTTAGATGCCTTGCTCACCCCGGATGAAATTCAAAATTTAATCAGCGATTCCGAAGCATCAACAGTATTTATTTCGGCAGCAATTTTCACTAAACTCAAAGATAATCCAAAAATCATGAATCAAGTTAAAGAATGGATCATTTTTGATAAAGAATCTTCTTTATCAAAATGCAAAGGTACAATTAATTTTTTGCAAGACATTATAGAAATACCTATTTCTGCATGGCAGAAACAGGAAGTGCAACCAACAGATATTGCTTCTTTAATATATACTTCAGGCACTACAGGTCACGCTAAAGCAGTGGTCTTAACACATAAAAATTTCATTCATCAAGTTAATAATTTATGTATATCTGCAGAACTTACAGAAAATGATATTGAATTCAGTATTTTACCGTTGCATCATACCTTAGAATTTTCTGTTGAAATGACGGTACTTGGAACTGGTGCAGCCATTACCTATGCAGAGTCTATCAAACCCAACCGGCTTATCGCTGCTATCAAAGAAACTCAAGTTACCATTATGATAGGAATTCCAGCACTATATAAAAAAATCTTAGATGGCATCAGGAAAAATATCCATGAATTAAAATTTCCGTTTAACTTTGCCATTAACATATTATACAAGACTTCTGAATTATTTTATGGCATGACAGGATCACACAAAGTCGGAGAAAAGTTATTTCGGTTTCTCAGAAAAAAAGCTGGATTCGATACTGTACGCTTTATGATTTCAGGCGCAGCCCCCTTATCTGAACAGACTGCAAAAGGATTTGCTATTTTAGGCTTCAATCTTGGAAACGGTTATGGGCTTACGGAAGCCTCACCTGTCGTTTCTGTCAACCCTCCAAGTGGACCTATTTTTAATCAATCGGTTGGGATTGCAGTTCCACATGTTTCTTGGAAAATTATCGACGCTAATAATGAAGGGATCGGCGAAATTTGCGTAAAAGGCGATAATGTTATGCAAGGATATTACAACAACCCCGAAGCAACACGTGCTGCATTCACAGAAGATAATTGGCTGAAAACTGGCGATATGGGATTTATTAAAACTCATGCCAATAAAGCATACTTATATATTGCAGGCCGATATAAAAATATTATTGTAACCAGCGGAGGAAAAAATGTTTACCCCGAAGAAATTGAAGAATTAATTAATAGTGACCCATACATATTGGAATCGCTGGTATTAGGAGTGCCTCAAAGCGCTAATGATCTGGCAGAAACTGTATGTGCATTGATAGTACTAGATTCTATATATCTGGAATCCAATCAAATAAGTGAACCCACCGAAATACATGCCCATATTGACCAACATATCCGGGAAATTAACAAAAAATTACATATGTATCAAATGATTAGAGGATATGAAATACGAACTGAAGAACTTATTAAAAATTCTACACGCAAAGTTAAAAGATTTGAATATAAGGGAAAAGATTTTCGGCATTTGCTTCAACAAAAATATTAATTATTCATTTTTATTGATAGAGAATGCAAAATAAATTTGACAAATTTATTATTTTACTATATAATAAATAGTCTAGGGGAGCTTAAGCTGAGAGGAAGCTGTTTTGCTTCGACCCTTAACCTGATTTGGGTAATGCCAACGTAGGGAAAGAAATTAAATATACAACGGGAATACCAATCATGGTTTCCCGTTTTTATTTTGCTGAAAATACAATAAGTTTTAGGAGAAATTTTTATGTTTGATCAAATCCTCGAGAATATAAAAATAAAATCACCATTAATCCATAATATTACTAACTATGTGACAGTCAATGACTGTGCTAATATCTTAATTGCGTGTGGAGCATCACCTATTATGTCTGATGCTATTGAAGAAGTCTCCGAAATTACAAAAATCTGTGCAGGCCTCAATATTAACATTGGCACACTTAATGCACATACAATTGAAGCAATGATTTCAGCTGGTAAAATAGCTAATCAACTATATCATCCTGTTGTTCTTGACCCTGTTGGCATAGGAGCTTCAAAATTTCGAACTGATACTGTTAATATTCTATTGAAAGAAATTTCATTTTCTATTATTCGAGGCAATATATCAGAAATAAAAAATTTGGCTTTAGGCACCACTACAACAAAAGGAGTAGATGCCAATTCGGCAGATACTATTAATATGGACAATATCAACAGTATTCTTGATTTTGCACAACTTCTATCACAAAATACTGGTGCTGTTATTATCATTACGGGAGCTATTGATATCGTAGCAGGTAAAGAAAAAGCTTATATTATCAAAAATGGCCACCCTATGATGTCAAAGATAACAGGATCTGGTTGTATGTTATCTGCAATGACTACAGCTTATGCGGCAGCTAATGCCGATAACATCCTAGAAGCTGCTGCTGCCAGTGTATGCGCAATGGGCATTTGCGGAGAAAAAGCTTACCATACTATGAAAAAAAACAACAATGGAAATTCCAGTTACCGTAATTATCTTATTGATGAAATTTACAATCTTACTGGAAAAGCTCTGAAAGACGAGGCAAATTATGAAATTAGATAGCCAATCTTTACTGTTGTATGCTGTAACAGACCGTACTTGGAACAAAAACAATAGTTTATCAGAACAAGTAGAAAAATGCTTAAAAGGAGGTGTTACATTACTACAGTTACGTGAAAAACACCTCGATTATGAGACCTTTTTATCAGAAGCACAAAATATCAAAAAATTATGCAAAAAATATCGAATACCATTCATTATCAATGACAATGTTGATATTGCTATTGCTTGTAATGCAGATGGAATCCATGTAGGACAGGAAGATACACCTGCTGATATTATAAGATCAAAAATAGGAAACAAAATATTAGGAGTTTCTGTGAAAACTGTTGAAGAAGCATTGTTAGCAGAAAAAAACGGAGCTGATTATTTAGGTGTAGGAGCAGTATTCCCAACATCTGTCAAACCTGATGCCATAATTATTACCTATTCAACTTTAAAAGATATCTGTCAAGCAGTATCGATTCCTGTAGTTGCCATTGGGGGAATTTCTGCTAACAATATCCGTCAACTAAAAGGCACAGGAATCGATGGTGTAGCTGTTGTTGCTGGTATTTTCGGGCAGCCGGATATTACAAAAGCTACCCGTAACATGCTTAAATTGACCCAGGAAATAGTAATTGGAGGAAATTCATGATAAAAACAGTATTGACTATCGCAGGATCTGACTGCAGCGGTGGTGCAGGCATTCAAGCTGATATCAAAACTATAACAGCTCACAAAATGTATGCCATGAGCGCCATAACAGCCCTAACAGCTCAAAATACAACAGGAGTTTATGATATATACCCTATCACTGCTGATTTTGTTGCATTACAACTGGATTGTATTTTCAAAGATATTCCACCAGATGCTGTTAAAATAGGTATGGTCCAAAGCAATGAAATTATTGATATTATTGTCACAAAGCTTAAGGAATATAATGCAAAAAATATTGTTATTGATCCTGTCATAACCTCAACAAGCGGCAGTTCTTTATTATGCAGCCAAGCTATAGAGACTATTATTAAAACTTTGCTTCCTATCGCTAATATCATAACCCCAAATATTGCCGAAACAGAAACACTAGCTCAGTTGCCTGTTAAAAATGAAAATGATATGATCTTAGCTGCTAAAAAAATATCTGCACTGACATCTTCTCCTATTTTGATTAAAGGAGGACATTTAAAAAATAAAGCTGATGATTTATTATATATTGATGGAAATTATTATTGGTATCGCTCCGAAAAAATCAATAATCCAAACACTCATGGAACAGGGTGCACACTATCAACTGCTATTGCCTGCAATCTAGCAAAAAACATGTCTCTACAACAAAGTATAGAAAATGCTAAAAATTATATCACAGGTGCATTAAAATCTGGACTAAATATTGGAAAAGGCCTTGGACCATTAAATCACGTTTATTCTATTAATATAGAATAAACGTGATATTTGTCATTCTATATCTATTATCATTTTTCCTGATGCTATTTTACTTTTATTGAAAAATATAGAATTATTTTATAGAACAAAAAAATAGAAACAAAACAAAGGAGGGGACTATTGCAGATGGAGCGTGCATACAGGCGATGGCTCAAAGAAGAGCCTACTTGTTCAGAGAACTTCAATAAACCCCCAATCGGGTATTAAACATTGGAGTAAAAAATTCATATTGACAATTTGCCTATCGTAGTATATAATTACTAAGTTCTCAACTTAAAAACTAGCCATATCTTATAAATTTAAACAAGGATAAGGTATGTATCCTAAAATTTCTATTATTATTCCCGTATATAATACCGAAGAATTTCTTGAAGAATGCATTCATTCGTGTATTAATCAAACACTTCACGATATTGAAATTATTATTATTAATGATAATTCTCCTGGAAATTGTAGAGAAATTGTAAAAAAGTTTCAACAGCTTGATTCTCGTATTAAATTTATTGATTTACCAAAAAATATGGGAACACTTAATACTAGAATACAAGGTTACAAAATAGCACAAGGAGAATTTATTCAAAATGTAGATTCTGATGATTCCCTAAAACCTGAAGCTTGTCAAATCATCTACCATAAACTCACCGAATTTCAAGCTGATATCTGCCATATAAATCCCCATTTATACCTTCATCCTGACAAATCACAAAAAGCTTATAATAAAATCTTCACACCACAAAAATGCTCTTTAACACAAAAAAAATGGATAGAAAAACTTTTAACAAAAAAACTTGATAATTGTATGTGTTTTTACATCATCAAAAGATCTTTAATTAATAACCTCATCCCTATGCTTCCTGAAAATCAACATATTATTCTTTATGAAGATTTACTACAAATTTTTTCTCTTGCTTTCAGTATCTCCGTTAATAAAATCATTTCTATACCAGATCAATTATACTGGTACCGATGCAATGTGGGAATTATGTCAAAAACACTGGATATAGAATTATTCAAAAAAAAAATTGCAAATACGATACAGGTTACATCTACAATTATTAATATTTTCAACAAAAACATTATAGAATCGAGTCCAGAAACAAGTCAAAAACTACATCAATATTTATTTGAAATATCCGTTGCCTATTTCAACATATATTTCTCGATGAATAAAGAAGAACAAATACAAATACAACAATATATCATAAAACACGGCCTACAGAATGAATTTATCTATTGGCTGACTGAAATAAACAATAATGAAAGCTTAATATCTGATACAGCTACCCTCTCCATTAATGAAAAAAGAATAATAAAATTATACCGTTCTATCAAAAACATGATATGCTCATCTTTACCAAACAAAAATATAGTAATAAAAATAATCAGAAAAAAATTTTTACTATAAGCAAATATATCAGAAACAAAACATAGGAGATTAAGATGGGGTCACTCAAAGTACTGCATAGAATCTATTTTGGATTTGACAACAAACAGGATATTTATTTGGATTATTTGGAAACATGGAAAAAAGAATTACCCAATTATCAAATAAAATACTGGAATACAGAAAATCTTCCTATGGATCTTAACGAGTATACTCAAGCTCTTTTCAAAGAAAAAGACCATGCATTTTTAAGCGATTATTTTCGTTGGTGGATCCTTCGTGAATATGGTGGTATTTATCTCGACGGCGATATAGAAGTAATAAACGGCAAAAAATTTAATCAGCTGGTAGAAGAACTAGAGGCTTCTCAGGAATATGACGCTTTCATAGGGCTTGAATTTAAAACTCAAGGATATACAGCACATTCAATGGCCAGCAAAAAGAACTCTGAATTAACCAACTTTATGTGTAAAGTTTACGAAAATATGGGAGTATTACGGCACTGGCGCAGGAAAAAATGGTTTGTTGCTCCACTTCTTGTTGATTTATATTTTTATGAAAAGGGCATTGCTCAAGAAAATTTGGGATTTATTGAGACTGACCAGCCAGTTATAGAAGGCCATGTCAAAATTTATCCTGTTGATTATTTTTCACCTGTGGTATCCTACTGTGCAAATTCCATCAACAATTTTCAAGCATACTCTTCAAACACTTGTATATGTCATCATTTTGTAGGATCGTGGACTCTTGATCTGAAAATCCAAAAAAAACGAAACATCTATTTTAAAGATTATCTCGAAGCACAAACTAAAAAAAAACCTAAAATCATACGTATTTTTTCAAAAATTATTCAATTCACTATCAAAACCTTAAAGTCTATTCCACAAAAAATAAAAACACTATGGGAAATTTGAGATGAATATTACTCTTATTGTTTTGTATGTAATAATTTCTCTTTATTTATCAAAACTTTACAAAAAAAAACTGTTATCATACTAACATATTTCTCTTCTTTTGTATTATGTTGTTATCTCTCTAACTCTACTCTTTCTATAGTAGGTGGCAGCTTCTTTTTCCCTAAAATACTATATTTCATTTTTCCTATATGTTTTGATCCAATATTTAATACTTTCAATAATTTGTTTAATTATTTTTTCTACTATTATGCAGAAGTTCGATAAGTTTCCTAGATTTTCTTTTATGAAACAAAAATATTCTACCGAAAGAGTTTTTTATTACCCTTTGTATCAAGCTTATCTATTGGATTTTATGTTATCCAGGAAACGTCTCTTACGATAGCTGGCTCACCTTGGTTATGATTTAGAATAACAAAATAAGTAATACCCATACAATATTGTACACGATAATTCAAAAATTTCTTTTTCAAATTTGGAATTCTCCTGCTATTATTAGTTTTATTCAAGTAACATCTTTTGCTGCTATTTACAGCCTATGGATTACTTTTTTTATGGAATTGGAATTTCTTCCAAAATTCTATTGCCAGTTTTTATTTTATTCTATGCCCGCCTACCAACGGCACCACAATCGTTACACTATGAAAAGATATTCTTTATACTCAAAGTTTAATGTTTATTTCTTATATTTTTCTGCTGCTTTTCACGGATCAACACAAACAAAAAAATGTTTATTACCGTTTATTTCAAGCACCACCCAAGCAGTGCTTATTTCTTCCGGCACAACGGAATAATTGTTATTGCTTTGGGTCTTTTCATTCTGTTTATCTATTCCATTATTCAAAAATCTTGGAAAATTTTTACTATCTGTTAAGAGAAGTTTGATTTGGCACTATTATAAGTTTAGTTTGGCACCCGAACGAAACTAAACGTTGACTAACTTAAGAGACTATTTTAGAACAAAAACCGCAGACATCTGAGACCTGAAGAACCTGAATCTTGCCTGAACACCCCATAACCTTATTAAACTTAGATATGGGGCGTTTCTTAATTCAAGTTTAATTTTCAACCCTGCAACATGAAAAAATTTCTCTTCAAAAGCATTGCAGAAAGTTTTAAATTCTTTTTTTATCGTGTTTCACAGCTGTTTTATCACTGTTTTAAGACTAAGAACAGAGCCGGAGACCTTCGGACATTTAAAAATTTTGTTTAAAATTGGTCCAAACCTGGGATATTTTCTCTAAATACTTGTGTTTCTTATCTTTAGAATGATAGTTATAATGGAGCCAAGGAGCCTCATATTCTGAGCTTTCCGAAGAATTCCATATCAAAGAACGGTGGATCCGCACTATTATCAGCATCATGCTGCATCATCACAAGAAGCCATGTATATAAGTAATTCCTATATACGCGGCATTCATGGAAGATATCCGCATTAAGCGGCTTTTTTATGCTAAAAAATTGTTGTTTTTTACCTGAAAATCCTCTCTTTTTAGATAACAAACAAAATTCAAATCTTGAATTTAATTAGTTCTAAACGTTTTTTTGACGTTTGGAGAGCTATTTTTTAAATGTCCGCATTTAGGATTACCGGACAAGTTTTGTATGGACTTGAAATCCTTATTTTTCCAGTACTAAACTAGAATTTAATCAAAATTTAATTATTAAATCCCCGATGTCCTCACAGACATGCTTGTTTTTGACCCTAAAAGCTTGTTTTATCTGTACTTGTTCGAGTGACATTTTACACTTTGCATGACACCCTGAATATTTAGTACGTCATATCGATAAGGAATGGAACAGAAGAAGCCAAGCCCTGCCTAAACTGACAGAAATATTACAAAAACACTCTGAGGCTTGGTTACAATTGGATCAGTATAAGAAGCGAAGAATATTGTGTTGTCTAAGAAATATTTTACGAATATTGACGGGGAACCTTGGATGGCAGTGGTGGAATATGTCTACGAAAAGTCGGCGCCGCCTGTCCTGATAACTTTATATCCGGTTAATGGTATGGAAAAATTAAAAGAATTAAGAACGGGGATGCTTTTAAAATAAAAGAAGAATCCAATCAGGATCTGCATTCGGATCTAATTTATTCATACGGGATAGAAGATGCCATCTGGTTACTGCTAGCATGTATCTAAAATCATACTTAGCCTTACGATTAGGATCCTTATTTAACCAATAATCACTATATGGTGATACCGTAGCCCCTTTAAACTGCCAGTAACTGTATGGTTTATCAGGCCATTCATCTTCATTAACTTTAATGATCGCTATGCCTTTATTGACTAGTTTCAGAATAGCAATTCTTGGGTATCCTATCTCTTTTTATGTTAGGGTTGGAATGAGACTCTATATATGCATAAAATGCAGAATTTTCATTGATGTCTTCCAAATATTTCATCCTGTCAATCATTCCCGAATATTTTCTAAATCTAACGCCGGTAAAATCTCATGTCGACCCCATTACTATTCTCACTTCTATCAAAGAAACACGTTTGTCCGTTATTCTACCTAGAATGTTAAAAATCGATCCCCAACCAGGCAGTTCTATTCTACTCTGCACCTCTTTTAATTTATAAAGATGCGGACCCTTATAGCATGAAATCACGACCGTCTTACCATGAAATTTTCTCAGATTATCAAAAATCTGGATGTCTATCTACTGCTTGCATCGTCTGTCTGCGCTTGCTCAGTCTCTAGCGCAGAACAGCCCGATAAAAAAAATACTAAAAAAGTAAATATTGATCTAAAAATCATTTATTTCTTTATAATATAAATAATTATAAAGAAAAAAGATGCATGAGTTACCACACAAGAAAAGAATTTTCTTTAAAGTCTCAAATTAAACTTCGCATGACACTATCCCATTAATGGGCGTTTTAATATAGGTGACTTTTATATATGCTGTTTTATTTCAGGATTTTCAATTCTCAAAAGACTTAGAAGCAAATAAATCTAGCCCTATTCTCATTCCCATTAATCGGCATATCTTTATAGACAAAAAAATTCCTTACATCCGGAAATTAAGGAATTAACTTCATCTTTACGGGAAGACCTATGGAGAACAAGTCAATTCAACAATATGGTTTATTTTTATATTCAAAGAATCCCACAATAAAGAAAATGCTCTGTGCTCCGAACAAATTACAGAAAAAATTGCCGATAATAAAACTTTTTTCAAGCATTATATACAATTATGGACCAATTCATCTGCGATTCATTTAAGAAATAGCTTGAACCTCATAGATATCATGTGGAATCGAACTCCCTATCCGTTTTATGGATTAAGTCCTGTTACTTTTAAGAAATCACCCGGATGTCCACAAGAAAGGCTATTTCCCCTACTAATGCAGCCTCTCTACTATGCTGCAAATACTTCTTACAGACTGACTCCTCTATGGGCTACAACAATTATATTACCTTTTGCTTTAACTTACGAATTCTTGTACGGGGACAAAAGAAAATTAATTATTTACTTTCCATGGTTTGCTGATGTCATAAGTTTGTTTTTATTTTCTCTGTCATTAGATTTTCGTTATTTTTGGATAGGAGTTTGGATGTTACCAATCAGTTTATTTCTAATTATAACAGAACTTAGAAAAAATTAATAATAAGCTTGTATTCTTCTTAAAAATATAGTATAATATAAGAATATCTAACAAATATCCCTAGTAAGGAGCTCCCAATGAAAAAAGCTATTTTTCTTATGGTATCGCTAGCTTGCAGTGTAAGCAATACCAGCAAATTATTTGCCCAATCAAAATCACCCAAATTCTTAGGAGGATGGGTTACTTATGAACAACAATTAGGAGGCCTTGATAACCAATTTATTACTTATGGTGGTGTAACTTTGGGAACAACAGTATTTGGAATTATGTTAGGCTTAGGTATGTATGGTACTTATCCTTTCACAGAAACAAAACACTATTACGACAGAGATTTTCGGAATTTATATGGCGGTTTTATTGTTGGCTACAAAACACCTTGGAAGATTGTAGGTGCTCGGATTTCTGTACTTTTAGGAGCTGGTTCTATTCATGGATTTACTTCAAAACAAGATTCTGAAAATGCCTCTTTTCATTTTGTTATTTCACCTACTCTAAATATTGATTTCCATATTTTTAAAACTTTAGTCTTAAGTGTCGGGCTTACTTACCGCTATTTTACAGGGTACAATGAGTATAAATTTAATGTTAACGATCTGAATAATGCTTTCGCAGCAAATTTTAGTGTAGGGTGGGTCTATTAAAGATACATTCTATTGTTTTGTATGTTTTGTAAATTTTTCTTGATTTCTGTACATTTTATTAGCTACTATAAGGTAAAAATAAAAGGAAAATTTATGAAAAATATCTTAGAGAAATTATTTAATACACCGTGTGATATGACAAAATCTGAGCTTGCATATCTTATTGAAAATATTAATGACACTGAATTACAAGATATTATAAGCTTCGCAGACCAACAAAGACAAAAATATTTTCAAAAAAGAGTGTATATGAGAGCTCTTATTGAATTCAGTAGTTTTTGTGCACAAAATTGTCTTTATTGTGGAATACGTGCTCAAAATCGTAATGCTGAAAGATATCGATTAAGTCTTCAACAAATATTAGAATGTTGTGAATTAGCCTATAATTTAGATTATAGAACATTTGTACTGCAATCTGGAGAAGATTTTACCTATTCCACTGATGATATTTGTCATATGGTACGTACAATAAAGAATAAATTTCCTGATTGTGCAATTACATTATCGATTGGAGAAAAAACTTATGAAGAATATCTTGCTTATTACCAAGCAGGAGCTGATCGTTATCTCTTACGCCACGAAGCCGCATCACGCAGACTTTATGAATATATTCACCCACCGCAAATGTCTTACGATAATAGGCAGCAATGTTTATACAATCTTAAAGAAATTGGATATCAAACAGGTGCAGGATTTATGGTTGGACTGCCAACTCAAACAGCAGAGGATCTTGCAGAAGATATTCTCTTTATTAGAGAACTACAACCTCATATGGTTGGTATTGGACCATTTATTCATCATAAAGATACACCATTTAAAGATGAAAAAAGCGGAAGTTTACGTCAGACATTACTGATGATAGCTCTTACTCGTATTACATTGCCACAAGCTTTACTTCCTGCAACAACTGCATTAGGATCGCTGGATATTGTAGGACGTGAAAAAGGATTGGCGGCTGGTGCAAATGTTGTTATGCCTAACGTTTCGCCTAAAGATGTCAGAGCAAAATATTTACTTTATGACGGCAAAATATGTACAGGAGATGAAGATGCAGAGTGCCGTATGTGTATAGCTGGAAAAATGACAATGTGGGGATTCACACCTGATCTGCAAAGGGGAGATCATCCTACGAAAATACCATCTAATCTCACCTTTGAGAATCAGCAAGAACTTATATAAAATATACTTGACAAAATCCCACAAATATATATAATAGATAAATTTACAGAAAGATCCTATGTTAAAAAATCTATTAACACTTATTATCACTTTCTTGAATTCATACTGACTAATCTCATTAATATAGCATATTGAATTAATCAGTATGCTTTTTATTTATAAGGACGACTTATGAAAGCAAAGCTAGTTGTCATGAGAAGTTTGATTTGAGACTTTAAAGAAAATTCCTTTTCCTAAGCGGCAGGCTTACGCACCTGCTCTAGGAAAGAAAGTCCCTCCCCTGAGCATTGGTTAGGGATTGTTTATAAAGAGATATTTCTTTACTCCCTGTTTTTGTATTTTTCATATAACATACTTGAGGACAGCCCAGATGGCGGCTTTATCCTTGTGCTCGGGATTGTCGGCTAAAAATTTATCTATTCCCTCTTCGATATTTTTGTCTTCATAAGAAATATATTTCGAAAGGAGATGCT
>NZ_FOKY01000018.1 GCF_900112165.1 Brevinema andersonii | reverse complement strand
CTAGAAAAGCAAGATGTTTTTATATTTAAGAATGAGTAGTTTAAGAAAAAATTGACTCCTTTTTAATTTTGATTTATAATAATCATGCAACATCTTAGCTGGCAAGATGCTTATCCGGTTTCTGGATTTTTAGTAGACAGCATTTCCGTACCCCTATTATTAGTATAGCAGCCTGCAGAGGCTCGTACGTTTCTGGGCGGTGCGATAATTTTGCCATATAGCCAAGATGTTGCAGCGTGCGGCTCTGCAGGTTTTTCTATCCCAGGCAAGCGCGCTGGCAAATTGGCACTATCTCAGGTTATTTGGGGCAAACTTCTAGAGAACAACGTGCAGTAGTCCTAGATTATTGTACGTTGTTTTTTAAGAATTTTAGCATTTATTTTAGAGAAAATTTGATATTCTATACATATAACTAAAATTTAATAATAATTCTTAACTATTTTAATTTAATTAACATCTAGATCTCTCAATAACTATAAAAAGGAGTATTCCATGTCTAAACCATTATACAACAAAATATTATCTTTTATTTTGATTAATCTTGGAATTTTTTTATTTTTATTATTTATGAATTTAATAATAGCTGGTGATTCTTGGGTATATTCTGCAACTTATCCAATAAATCCTCCATTTCATATTGGTGGGCATCATCCAGGCAGGCATATTGGTGAATTATTAGCAATTATTCCCGGTCAAATTATTGCTCCACTCTTAGGAAACGTCATCCATAATCCCTTTTTAGCTTTAAAAATATCTCTCTCCATAACTAATGTTTTACTAATGTTTTTACTGATCTATGTATCAACATATTACGTAAAAAGCGATTTATCTTCATCAGATAGAAAAATACTCACTATTTTGTTATTTTTCATGTTATTTTTATTGCCGACTGCTTTTCATCCTAGATTAGCTTACGGTTGGTCTTATATTTTTCATCAGATGATGTTGGGTAGTTTAGCTATTTCCTTAAGTGTATGGGGATTTTTTTTATATTATTATGAAAACAACCGTTTCCCGTGGAATATGGATGCTCAACCCTATTGGACTATAGGAATTATGTTACCTTTAATGTATATTGCAACAGCCGGAAACGATACAGCTAACTTTATTACTCTTCCATTAACTTTTCTATTTTTATGCTATCAACTTCTTAAGATGTTTACTCCAGACTTATTTGAGGATAAAACACCTATCTCTATTTTAGCTATTATTTTGCCTATTTTTTATATAGTATTTGTATTATTTGCTACGTTCAGGAATATGTACAGGGCGGATAGAACTAATGGAATAGTACCAGCATTGAATCCGATCACGTGGATCAATAGAATACGTGAATTACTGTCGTTTTGGGAGGCATGGCCATTAGTTGCTGGTGCAGTTGTAGGATTATATTATGTTACAAAAATCATAAAAAATCGCTGCATAAAAAAATCTGATTTTTTCATTTTGATAACTCTAACAGCAACATACAGCAGCATTTTAATATGCGCTGTGACAGGAGCTACCTATTTGGATTTATCGTTATGGTTTTTATGGCTGATTTTACTACATATAGCATATCGCTCCTACTATTCAAGCAATACATTTGTTTTAGCCATAATGCCGATCACTCTTTTATGCTTAGGACTACTTTCTTTAATTCCTCTACGTAGATTTGTTTATGATATGCGTTTGATGCAAAATGACGATTACAAACTTGTCCAGTTGTTTCAAGAAGCCGAAAAGAATAAGAAAAAAGAAATATTTTTGAAAGAATCTGATATTAAACAGCCCCTTCCAGTTGGTTTGGGCTGGGAACACCAAATTTCTGCTTGGATGCTAGTTAATGGATATACCTCAGAGTATATTGTTTTGATTACTCCAGAAAACACAAATAGGCTACACATTGGTCCTTAATCAAGATCTTCTATAGGAGTAAGAATATCAATAGGAAATATCTTTATTTCAGCACGATTAAGCACTATATTTTTATAACACGCTTTTATTTCTAAACAATTAGGTAAATATATTCGTATGCCATCCTTAAATATTTGCTCATAAGCATTAGTAATAATTCTGCATATATGTTCTACTTGTTTAATACTGGATGCATCTAATTCAGCAAAATGATTGAGTAAATTAGATAATTCTACCAGATGATTTCTGCCTACTTTATGGATAATATCATTTTTTATCAAGGTTTCTAAAAAATTTTGCATATAAGTATTCCATTTTTTAGAATAAATTCCATTTTCCAAATACTTTTTTCCAACTCCTGCATAGTAACGTAAATATAATAATACTTCATACAAATATTCTTTTCCAAAAAGCTTTTCTATTAATTGAGAAACTGCTAATATAGAATACAATTCTGGTATTTTAACCCTATAAATATCAAAACTATCAATATAAGGAACTTGCATTTCCTCAGATATAAAATGAGTATGCCATGTACCTTTATAAGGAAAATAATAGATAATACTATCAAAATAATCAGCACTTTTCATTATATTTCCAAAGAAAACAGTATGAGTAGTATGTTGTGGCAAAATGAGCAAGGAAAGCTTTTGTTCTAAATCTGCTATTCTCTGACCATAAAGTATTGCATGGAGTTTTTCTAAATCAAAAATTTGTCCCACAGCACTGTGTTCTTCATTAAAAATCTGAGGTACACTTGGCAGATCAGCATTTATTGATATCTTTAAATCTTCGATAGTACTTTGTCCACTATTTTTTATTGTAATATATGTTGGAGTTAATTCTTGATTAATATTTTTGTCCTTGATTTGAACATCAGAAATGTTTATAATGTTTCTATGGACAGGATATATGCCTAATTGTGTTCTTAGCGGCTCTTCTAATGCCCTAATAGATACTAAAACAGCAGCAATACTACCTATAGCCACAGCCATCTGTAGATATGTATCTAAATTAATACTTTGAAAAAAAGATACTATTTGAGTCACAAAACTGCCATATTCAAGCATATAATCCCTCACAACCATCAGAACTATTTTAAAAATACAAAATTTGACAAATATTTGACAAATATTGTAAAACATGCTAAAATAGAAAATATAAATAATAAGAGGGTCATTATGAATGTTATTATTAGTAAAAATCATGAAGAAAGTTGTCGCAAAGTAGCAGATTTAATTATCAAGATTATCAAGAACAATCCTCACCCTATGTTAGGCTTAGCAACAGGTGGAACTACAGAATTAGTATATAAAGAATTAGTAGAATCTTACAATAGAAAAGAAGTAAGTTTTCAAAATGTATCTACTATTAATTTAGACGAATATGTTGGCTTGCCATTAAATCATGAACAAAGTTATCAATATTATATGGACTATCACTTTTTCAATAAGGTAGATATCGATATCAATAATACATACATACCACAAACCAATGCAAATACAGAATTAGAGCTTGCTCAGTTCAAAAACAAATTAGCAGCAAACCCTAGAAATTTTCAACTTTTAGGTATTGGTTCTAATGGACATATTGCATTCAACGAACCTGCCGAACAACTACATGCCGATGCTTACATTGTTGAAATTGCATCTGAAACAATAAAAGCTAATGCCCGGTATTTTAGCAACGAAAACGAAGTACCTAAAACTGCATTTACGCAAGGTATTGGTGATATTTTAAAAGCAGAGGTTATTGCTTTGTTAGCTACTGGTCCAAATAAAGCAAAAGCTATACAAATGTTATTATCAAATGACGAAATCACTACATTTTCACCTTGTACCTTCTTAAAAGCTCATCGTAATACCACTATCTTCATTGACCAAGAATTAGCAGATACAATAAAATATAAAAATAAATAATGTTACTTATAAAATCTCTAAATATTGAATAAGATCAATAGTGTAAAATAATACATTAATACTTAAAATGCCCGTTGTGATTATATTAATACACCCAATAAGTACACAATTTATATTTTTTTAATTTATTATAATAATTCACTAACCAATCTACGCAAGATCTTACTATTCTATTTAAAAAATAACTTTTATGATATCTAGTTATTTAGTTGTTAATTTTATTTCAAATAGACAAATACTTGATAAGTATTATATATCACTTCTTCATAACAAATGCTTTTCCAGAAATAACTTCTTGCTGTTTTTGATTGAAACAAACTGTTTTAAGAATTACGTGATTTTTTTCTGGTATAATTTCTTCAATTTCAACTTCAGCAGTAATTGTATCTCCAATAAATACAGGTGCCGCAAATTTCAAATCTTGCCCTAAATAAATTGTTCCTCCTCCAGGTAGTTGCGTACCAAGTACAGCAGAAATCAAACTTGCTCCTAACATCCCATGCGCAATACGTTTTCCAAATACAGAAGTTTTTGCAATTTCCTCATTCAGATGCAAAGGATTATAATCTAAAGAAACAGCTGCAAACATTAAAATATCTGCTTCTGTAATGGTTTTTCCCAATTGTGCTTTCATTCCTATTTTTAATTCTTCAAATTTCATATTTTTTCCTCTTTTTTTATTTTAGGTAATTCATCCGCTAAAGTATCTACTACTCCTTCGAGATCACAAACCAATCCTAAATCACAAATATTAAAAATAGGAGCTTCATTATCCTTATTAACTGCAATGATATAATCCGATTCTTCCATTCCTGTAGTATGCTGTATAGCACCAGAAATACCAAAAGACAAATATATATCAGGACGAACAGTTTTTCCTGTTTGACCAACTTGAAACTCATGAGGAATCCAACCTTGGTCTACTAAAACACGAGAAGTTGCTACTGCTCCATTCAATGTTTCTGCAATAATCTCTAATTTTTTGAATGTTTCTTGTTTTTTTATTCCTCGACCCCCAGCAATAATAACATTTGATTGAGTAATATCTTTCATTTCTTTTTTTTCGTGCACTATTTTCAACAATTTCACTTTAAATAATGATGGATCAAAATTTATCTGCACTGAATATATTGTTCCTTTACGTGATGCATCAAGTTGCATTTTTTGCATTACCCCAGGACGCACAGTAGACATTTGAGGTCGATGGTTCGGACAAACAATCGTTGCAATCAAATTACCTCCAAAAGTAGGACGAGTCATCAGCAACTCCCTATTCTCACCAATGGACAAATGAGTACAATCTGCTGTCAACCCTGTTCCTAATCGTGCAGAAATACGTGGTGCAAGATCACGGCCAATTGTAGTTGCTCCGAATAATACAATATTTGGTTTTAGCTGTTGCAAAATTTGTGTTAATGCTTGAGCATAAGGTTCTGTAACGTAATCTTTCAAATATTCATCATCAACATACAATACTTCATCTGCTCCGTAGTGAATCAGTATTTCTGTTAACTGCTGTATTCCGGAGCCTAATAAAACAGCAATCACCGATTCATTTAACATATCCGCTAATTTTCTGGCTTCATGAAGCAGCTCTAAAGCAACTGGCTGAACGATAGAATTGCGTTGTTCAATAAAAACAACAACATTTTTATACTCCTGCACATCCATACTGGACTCCTTAAATGACAAATTTTTCTTTTAATTTTGCTATAATTATTTTAGCTCCTTCCTGAGGGGAAACTTCAAAAACTTCTCCTTGAGCCTTTGCGCCTCGTGTGACTGATTTTGCAACTTTTGTAGGAGAACCTTTTAATCCTATTTTATTCTCATCAACCCCTATACTTTCAGCATTCCATATTTCTATTTCCTTATTAAAAACATTAACAATACCTTTCACACTCATATAACGAGGCTTATTTGCCGAAGATAACAAGGTAAATAAACAAGGTGCTGAAACCTCCAATTCTTGATATCCGTCTTCTATAGTACGTTTTACTGTAAAATTTTTACCATCCTGTGTTTGAATAGAACTGACATAAGAAATTTGAGGCAGATCTAATAAATCAGCAATTTGAGGTCCAACCTGAGCTGTATCTCCATCAATAGCCTGGCGTCCTGTAATAATCAAATCTGACTCTATTTTTCTAAGCGCTGCAGCTAAAGCTTGGGAAGTGGCCAAAGTATCAGCACCAGCAAATTTCCTATCTGTCAATAGAATAGCATTATCTGCTCCCATTGCTAATGCTTCATGCAGCATTTTTTCAGCCATAGGAGGACCCATCGTAAGCACAGTAACCTGCGCTCCTAATTGATCTTTTAATTTTAATGCTTCTTCTAAGCCTGCTTTATCATCTGGATTCATAATGCTCGGCACTCCGTCCCTAATCATAGCTCCTGTTTGGGGATCTAACCGAACTTCTGTGGTGTCAGGTACCTGCTTTATACAAACTGTTATTTTCATTTTTCCCCCTACTTCAACAACGCGGCACTAATAACCATACGTTGAACTTCCGATGTACCTTCATAAATTTCTGTAATTTTTGCATCACGCATCATTCGCTCTACGGGATATTCTCGTGTATATCCATATCCCCCAAAAAGCTGTACTGCTTGAGTAGTTACTTGCATAGCTGTCTCTGATGCAAACAATTTAGCCACTGCTGCATCCATAGAATAAGGAATTTTATTTTGTTTTTTCCATGCGGCTTTATACGTCAAGCAACGTGCTGCCTCAATTTTTGTTACCATATCTGCCATTTTAAACTGCGAGTTTTGAAATGATGCAATTGATTTATTAAATTGTTTTCTCTCTTGAGTGTAGGCAACAGCAGCATCTAAAGCTCCTCGAGCAATTCCCAAAGCTTGAGCCGCAATCCCAATACGTCCACCATCAAGCGTCATCATTGCTACTTTGAATCCCTTACCAAGACTACCAAGCATATTTCCCTCAGGAATGCGACAGTTTTCAAACAAAATTTCACAAGTTGCAGATCCTCTGATACCCATTTTCTTTTCTTCTTTGCCCACAGAGAAACCAGGCCGATCAGACTCAACAATGAACGCAGTAATTCCTTTCAAACCTAAAGATCGATCAGTCATCGCAAACACAATATATACATGTGCATAGCCCGCATTAGTAACAAAAAATTTCGACCCATTCAAAATCCATTCTTTAGTCTGTTCATCAAAAATAGCAGTTGTTTGTTGAGACGAAGCATCTGTACCAGCTCCCACTTCGGTTAAGCAAAATGCCCCTAACCATTCGCCACTCGCCATCTTAGGAATAAACTTCTTTTTTTGTTCTTCCGTACCAAATTCATAGATGGGCATCATCCCTAACGATGTATGAGCAGACAAAATGACTCCCGTAGTACCGCAAACACGTGACAATTCCTCAACAGCCATTGTATACATTAAATTATCACCACCGGCTCCACCAAGCTCTTGAGCTACAGGAATACCAAACAACCCTATTTTTGCCATTTTTTCGACTGTTTCCTGTGGAAACCGCTCTTCTTCATCGATTTCAGCAGCAATAGGCTGCACTTCCCTCATAGCAAAATCTTTAATCATCTCATGAAAAAGATTTTGCTGTTCTGACAACGAAAAATCCATATTATCTCCTCATTGTTTTATATCAGCTACATTACTAAACCACCATCTACTCCTAACACTTGCCCAGTGATAAATGAAGAATCATCGCTAGCCAAGAAAAGCACCGCATTTGCAACATCTTGTGGTTCCCCAACTCTTCCAAGCGGTGTTCTCGAAATCATAAAATCAATAATATTTTGAGGCACAGCGTCGCTCATCGGAGTGCGAATAAATCCAGGTGCTATGCTATTCACACGAACTTGAGCTCCTTTACGAGCAAACTCTTTTGCCCATACTTTGGTCATACCAATTACTCCTGCTTTTGTAGCAGCATAATTAGTCTGACCAATATTACCATATATTCCTACTATAGATGCCATATTAATAATACTTCCAGAACCATTTCCCATCATAACAGGAGCTACTGCTTGAGTCATATTAAAAACACCTTTTAAATTGACATCTAATACCTTGTCCCACTGATCTTCTGTCATCTTTTGTATCAACGCATCAGAAGTAATCCCAGCATTATTAACTAAAATATCAATATTTCCCTTTTTCGCAATTTCACTGATAAATTTTTGAATATTTTCTCTATCCGTAACATTCAAATCAACAAATTCAATATTAGGATTAGAAGAATCTCCAACACCTAAATCTGTTGCATAAACTTTAGCACCCTCTTTAGCTAGCGTTTCTGAGATTTTAAAACCTATACCTCTTTTAGCTCCTGTTACTACTACTATTTTACCTTGCAATTTCATACTACTCTCCTGATATGAATATTTCTTAGTAATAAATTAATTATTATTCTTTGAAAAGGCATATTACACATTGTGAATTTTATCACAACATATAATATACTTTATTAATATTATATATATCTAGTAGAAAATAAATCAAGTAAATAAATAAAAACAGCATAAAATATCTATTTTATGCTGTTTTACTTTCAAAGGTTACTCTTCAATATCTGAAACCGAAGAAGTTGAGTAATCATCTGATGATATTGATATTGCAGGATCATCTACTTCAGGTAAATCAGTTGAATCAGGAGGAAGAGTATGATTTAAACTATTCAAATCAGCAACAGAATCATAAGAATAGCTATCATAAGTATCAGATGATTCATTATTAAGGGCTCTATTTGTATCTTCCATATTAGTATCAGTATCTATCTGATACTGTTCACTCTGCTTTAATAATTCGTCAGCTAAATTAGCAATCGCTGCATCGGTAGCACGCTGTGCATTCAATGCTGCCTGTGCTGCTTGTACTGCTTGTGCTTGTGCTCTTTCATTAGCTACTAGCTCTGTAACAATACGTTCAGCTGCTAAACGTGCTGCTTTTTCTGATTGAAATTTATCTTCACTTGCTTGTTTGGCTTTAATAGCTTCAGCCAAACGCTCAGCAGCTATTTTATCCAGCATAACTTGCTGAGCTTTCCATTTTTGAGCTTCTTTATTCCATTTTTCTGCTTCATCACGCCAACGTTTTGCTTCAGCTGTCCATTCATCAGCCTTCTGGCGTAACTGTTCTGCTTCAACACGTGCCTTTGCTGCTTTCACTAGATCCGATTCTACACGTGCTTTTTCAACTTGAGCTTTTAACTGATCCACTCGAACAGAACGCATCTTAATAAACAAATAATCAACAATTGGCTGTTCTCCAGCCCGTGCTGCCATCGTCATGGGGGTATAATTTTCATTGTTAACAATATATAAATCAGCACCGCTATCTACTAAAAATTCTACAGCAGCAAGCTGCCCCGAAACAGCCGCATAATGTAGTGGAGTAAATCCTGATTCATCTTGTTTGTTAATATCGTATCCTTTATTTATCAGTACTTTCAGCATTTCAACATATCCTTGTGAAGCTGCCCAGTGTAATGGAGTGTAATTTGTAGAATCAGCAGTCTGCCCAAATATTTCGCCGGAAATCACAAGAATAGATAGCATCCATATTATTTTTTTCATAGAGCGTGCCTCTTTACTATTATTTATTTTTACTTATCGTCATTTTCTAAAAAAATTAAACATTTTATCGTCAAAAATTAGTTCTTACAATAATACCCGGATTGCTATAAGGAAAATTTCTGGCATTTAATGCCATACTAATAGTATCAGGAATGCCTTTATCTTTATAAGAACGCGGTACATACGCCCCCACATCAACTAGATAATAAACCAATTCTCGATGACCATTCCGAGCTGCATAATCTAGAGGAAATAAACCAAAACTATTTGTTTCATCTACTTTAGCACCAAAGGTAATGAGAAAATCAACAATCTCACGGCTCCCCCCCGCAGCAGCAAAATGTAAAGGGCTGTTACCTTCTTTATTAATATGATTGAGCTCTGCACCATATGTCGCTAATAAAACCACTAACTCATAACTATTAATTTGCGTTGCCAATAATAAAGCTGTATGCCCTTCCTTGCTGACAACATTAACATTAGCCCCTCTTTCAACAAGCATACGCGCTGCAGCTATATTACTTTGATATACAGCCCACATTAAAGGACTATAACCATTTTTATCTTTGGTATCAATTTTTGCACCTTTGCTCAAAACAAAATTTAAATATTCAACATTGCCAGAATAGGCAGCATTGTACAATTTCTGATCCCAATCCTCGGAAAAAGCATTGATATTTGTTGTTTTTGAAAAAAACGCAGTATCCTGTATGTTAAATTCGCCAGCAACACTGAAAGTATTTATAAATAAACAGATCAATAAAAAGGAAAAATCACTCTTCATAAAAACTGCTCACTATTAATTTCTTACGATATTATACTCTACACAAAATTTTCTGTCAAAAAACAAACCTGCATTTTTATTAATATAATAATTAAATAATATTTAAGAAATAAGTTGCAAACAAAAGATATTATTTATAATCCCTAGTTAAACTGAAATTCACTTTATTTTACTGACTAAAAAAATCCACTTGCCCTAACAAACCTAAATCATACATTTTATCTATGGGAGTGATTAAATCATTTCCTGAAGAAGCCATATAAAAAAATTTTTTAGTCATTTGAGGCAAGTTCATAAACACTGAAGATTGAAATCCACCAATATATTCTATATTATCTGCATATAAAGTATATATTATCTCTGTCGGAATCAGGTGAGGTAAAACATCTATATCACTAGGAACATCTTGTATTGGACTTGCAGGATGAGGTTTATAGAAATAATCGTATTCTTTTCCGTATTTTTGCTGAGTTTTTTTAATATAATCATTTCTTCTTTGCTCGTAATTTTCGATCCTATGAGAACCTAAAATAATAATTTTTTTCTTAGGAGACTGATTAAAAACCTCTTCGATAGTCTTGTTATCTAAAGTCGTCTGATCCGAAAGCTGCCATTTTTTGTCCAATCCAAACATTTTAACGTAAGTATTTTTATATACTGGCAGTAAAGACTGGGCATAAGCATACAAATCTATTTTGTAATATCTCGCCCGGGCTTCCGGATTTTTTTGAAAATCAGATGCAATTTCAGGAACAATAGTATCAACCAACTCAGGCCATGCCAACCAAAATACATAGTTGCTGTAAAGATAAGGAGGTACACAAAATGCATTATAATCTTTTTTTTCTATGGTGTACGGTTTAGCAACCAAAGACTTTACTAATTGTAGATCATTATTCCATTGGGTTCCGCCTGTTTCCTTATTATATCTTTGGTCAAAACGGGTATAAGAAGCCGTGCCGTCTGTGATCAATACACCTTGAAAACGCGACTGATCTATACCATTATTCATCAGAAAATATTCAATACGATGATTTCTTAAATCATTAACGTAAAATGTAAATGTAGCATCAGGGTTTGTTTCTGTTATTTTTTGAATTTCCCGAAACAATTCATCTTCAGAAAAAACTTCCGTAACATGAGAAGGAAGATGATAAAGAGTTTTCCTATTAGCGGTAATAGATTTTCCTTGAATTAATAGCGAAGGTTTAGTATGAGTGACCATATGAATCCCCATATACAGAGTAGGTAGTGTTGCAGAATCCCAATAAACAACATAACAAGTTTTTTTATATCTTTTCATACAAGAGTAGGTTTTAGTATAGGAGTAGAATAATATATCATAGTCTACGATACTCTTTTATTTTTTTTGTTTATAAATTGCTATCCCTTAAATTTCTATACCTACTGTAATAGATGAAAATAAAATTTTCATAACATAAATTTGAAAAAAAGGAAAAAAAGGGTTAAAATAATGGAATTAAAAATTAATATTTTTAGGATTATAAATATGTTCAAGAAATATCGTTTTAAAAATAGAATTCAAGCGGATATCAGTATGACTCCAATGATCGACATCGTATTCCAACTACTAGCATTTTTTATGATTACTTCTACTTTTATTCAAACATCATCACTTAATATTGACCTACCTAAAGCAAAAGCTTCTGACATCTCTGTGCAGCAAAATAGTACCTTAATTATCCAAAAAAACGGTACATTGATTTGGAAAGAAAAACCAATATCTGCAGAAGAATTACCTAAAACTCTAAATGAATTCAAATCTACACACGCTGATGCGGCACTTATTATCCAAGGAGATGAAGATATTCCTTATGGACTGTTAGTTTCCATTATGGATGCAGCAAAACTTGCTGGTATTGATCGTTTAAGCTTAGCAACCGTACTGAAAAAATAATAAAAGCAGGTAACTATAATGGCAAAATCAATAAAACCAATATCTTTATCATATTATATTATTGGATCTATCGGCATTCATGCTATTGTTTTCGGCATTTTTACACTGCTATCTCCCTTAACAAAGCAAACAGAAACTTACAAAATTATTGCAGTTAATATCAGCACCATTAGTTCGGAACGTTCTGCACCGCCTATTAAACAAGCTCAGCCTATTATTCCTCCGGTAAAAAAAATCGTAAAAAAGATTCAACAAAAAGATCTATTGCCTTCGCCTCCTAAATCCGATAAAAAGCTGACAAAATCTTCGCCCTCTACAGAACCTATTGAAGAAAAAAGTACTTTGCCTAACTCTGCCATTCCAGAAATAATACCCGAAAATAAGCAAAATGATACAATTACAGAAAAATTGGACTCCATCCTTCAGAAAAAAGAACAAACACCAAATAAAAAAGCAGATGATTTTTTAGCTAATGCATCCTGGATTGGCAAACCAAGAAAAACTATTGCTTTTCCAAACATTTCAGCGCGGATTTCAGAACTCCAAAATATACAAGGTTATGGATATTCAGTTACAGCAAGGATTACTTTTACTCCACAAGGGTGGGTGAGTTCGGTAGAACTTATACGAGCTTCAGGAGATCCACGAATTGACTACATTTTCAGAAATGAATTACGAAAAATTCGCATCGAGGAAAATAAATCCGGTCAGGTTGACACTGTTATTAAAACATTCAATATTTCCGTAAGATGAAAGGAAAAATAATGAAAATTTTACTGGGAGATTTTGGTTCAGGAAAAAGCACTGCAATTTTAAAAGAAGCAATAACATGCTTAAAAAATAAAGAAAATATATGGATTGTTGTCCCATCACGGCATCAAAAAGATGCATTATTATTAAATATAATGCAAAATTTAGGAGTATTAGTTGGTTCTCCTATCCTTACTTTTAACGATTTAAAGAGAAAATTGAATTTATATTTACCACATAGTATTAGCAATTTTGAAAAATTTGTTATTATCTCAAGCATCATTCAGCGTCAAGAAAAAAAATTTCGTTTTTTCAAAGATATCAATAAACGTCCAGAAATTATAAAAATGATCTATCGTTTGATTTCTTCGTTACGTGAGCAAAATATTCAAGTATTACCGATCATAAAATTATTAGAAGATAAAATTCATGATTTAAATCTTATTTTAGAAAGTTACAGACATGAACTTCTTCAACATCAGATTTATGATCAAAAGTTAGAAATCGATATTTTAACAGAAAATATCCAAGCAAACAAAATAAAAAATTTACCCCAACACATTTATATTGATGGATTTATTGATTTTACTCCTTTACAATTCAAATTGTTGACAACTTTTATCAAGTATTTGGAACAACAAGGCACACAAGTAACAATGACTTTATTAAGTACAGATCACACTTTATGTACTAATATACTTCATCAAATTATCAAGCAATTTCCTAATGCAGAAATAAAATATCTTAGTTCAACTTGTCAAAATATATTATCTTCCAGTTTTCTTAAGAAGGAATCGATTGCATCTCCAATCAAAATTACAGAAATACAAGCATTTGGGCGATATAAGGAAGTACAAGAAGTCGCTAACCAAATAAAAAAACTCTGCCTCTTTGAAAATTACGAACTAAATGATATTTTAATTATCACAGATCAATATAATACATATTTTCCTATACTGACTTCTATATTCAACAAGTTTAATCTCCCTTTTGTTTTTAGTAAAGATGAGTTGCTTTCACAAAATCCACTGATTATTTTCATAAAAAAATGTTTGTTACTTGCGCAAGCACCCCTGACTCATGAAACATTAGATTATTTTGCCCAATCGAATTATATCCGATCTGATTTGCGTTATACTTTCGGACAAGCAGCTCATTTATTACCGTTTCCTTTGCAAGGAAATTGTGAGGCTTGGGAAGAAGCAATTGAAAACCACATTCATAACGATCCTGAAAATAATGACATTGAACAACTCTACCGTTTAAAAGATGCAATTCAACAACTCTCAAATCACTTTTTTATACTGGCTGATCATAAAGAACACTCTGTAGAAGAATATATACGATATATTATATCCATATTGAATTTTTTTGGACTCCAAAATATTTTGACTAATCCTTCAGATACAAAAAATTCACTGTTAGAGGAAACTATTAATAGAGATTCTGCAGCTTTGGATAAATTAAAAGAAATCTTCACCGAACTTCAATCTATTCTAGCAAAAATAAGACCTTCGAATTTAAACTGGAAGTCCTTTATGTTTTATTTTACTGCTATTATCGATGAAACACGTTACCGATTATTCAATTTTAAACAAAATATTTTGCGGATTGTTTCTGCTGACGATGCAAGGGGATTGTTCGCAAAAACAGTATTTGTACTGGGAATGAATGAAAGCTTATTTCCTTCTTTACCACGTCACGAATTGTTTGATAATCAAGATAAAAATCATCTTAATCAAATATCAAAAAAAATTCTTGGAAAAAATTTATGGCAAACTGATACTGATTTACTTTCAAAAGAAAAACTAATGTTTGCATCAATACTATCGCGTGCAACCGAACAAATTTTTTTCTCTCATACTCCGATTGATGAAAAAGGTAACTACTATATTATATCAAATTTTTTAAGCAATTTATTAAAATACCAAACAGAATTTAAAAGGATTCCTGAGACTAATAATACAAATAGTGATCCTTACTGGATTAATCCCGAAATTTTCTTATCTAAAACAAATATTAATCAAATATTCGCTCATGAATTGATCCCTTTGTCGTCTATTAAAACAGAAAAAAATATTAAAGTAGAACAAATATATCAATATATAAAAAATATTGCTTATGCAAACATGCAATTTGATTTGGATCGTTCCCCACCAAATAATATAAAAATATTTTTTGGACAACTATCAAAAAATTCTCAAAGCACTATGATCTATCAAGGTGACATTATTACAATTTCACCTACTCGATTGGAACGATTGGGAAGATGCCGCTATCAAGGATTATTACAGGATATATGGAAATTGAAAAAACGTACTCTTCCTCAATATACCCCTAAAACAGCAGATTATGGGACATTATATCACAATATATTAGAACAATATTTGAAAATAGAACCTAAAACTTTCGATCCTTTATTATTAAAAACGATCATCGATGAATATATTAGTATTTCCCATCAAGAAAAATTTTTTCGTTTAGATTATAATTATATATTTTATATTCTCAGTACTTTTTTACAAACTCAAGAATCACAAATATCTCAGCAACAAGATATTTGCTTTTTGGAGTTACAATCGGGAGAAAATCCTTTGATAAAAGATTCGGTAATTATTAATAACAAAAACTTTCTAATAAAAAGTAGAATTGATAGAGTTAATAGAGATAAAATATCAGGAAATTATCATATTATTGATTACAAAAAAAAAGGAATTAGTTCTTATAAACAATATCAAAAAATTCCATTTTCTTTATTTCAAGGCTTTATTTACGGGATCATACTTATAGAAAATGGTTTTACACCCATTAACAGTATCAATTATTTTTTTCTTGAAAAAAATCAAAAATTTGAAGAAATACCCTCTAAAATATTCCCTACAATATCATCATTACAAGAATTCAAGATCAAGGAGCTAATACAATTAATAGACTTGGTATCAGAGGGAAATTTTTCTCCTTTTACTTTAACAGAAGATTTAGGGCCAGAAATATATACTCTATTTTTGAACACTTTCGGAGATGATTTTAATCGTGAATTTCAACAAAAATGTCGTTACTGCGAAGTAAAAGATATTTGTTTACGAAAAAATAAACTATTTAGTGACTACTAACCCCATTCTTTCAGCAAGAGCATTTATATCATCACGAAAGACTAAATCAGCTTTGTTGTCAAACGGTGTAGATAACTCATTAATAATGACCAGTTTTGTATGATCTTTACAATAATCAGGTAAGCCAGCTACAGGATACACAGTCAATGAAGTTCCAATTACTAATAATAAATCTGTCTTTTGTATTTCTGTTAAAGCTTTTTCAAGATCCTTGATATATTCTCCAAAAAATACTATATCCGGTTTCATATAATTTTGACATTCATCACAAATAATCAATTCACCACTAGATAATTTTTCATAAGGAATATCATCTATTCCTACTCTATGGTGCATAGAGTTAACGCATACATATTCTCGAATATGACCATGAACTTCTATTACATGAGAATTTCCGGCTTTTGTATGAAGTCCATCGATATTTTGAGTAATAATACATTTCAACTTACCCATATCTTCTAATTTTTTCAGCATATAATGCCCTTGAGATGGTTGAGCATCTTTCAAAAGAGGATACAAGTTCGCAAAAAAATTGCTAAATATTTTAGGATTTTCTTTAAATGTATGAATATCAAAAATACGTTCCCCATCTATAATAGGATCCGCATAAATCCCTTTAGGTCCACGGAAATCAGGGATCCCCGAACTCGTAGAAATCCCAGCTCCAGTTAATGCAACAATATTATCAGATTTAATAATTAAGTCCATCAATGCATCATAAGATTTAGACAACATAGAATCTCCTCTACTGTGTGATCACACGTAAAAATTTGAATTTTCCCACTTTTATCACATATTGAGATTTTTCAATATGCGATAATATTATATCTTCAGTAATTTTTTCCCCATCGATACTAATAGCTCCTTGATGAATAAGTCGCCGCACAGCACTTTTACTGCTTTCAAACCCTAATTTTTCTATAATATCCACAAGAGTATACACCAGTTTAAAAGTTTGAAAATTGATGATCTTTTCCATAAAGAACAATGCAAAGCAAGATTTCACAGCTTCAGACTGATATTGCATCACAATCCTTTTAATTTCCTGATATTGCTCATCCCAATTCTGAATTTCTGTTTTTTCGAATATTTTTTTAGATTTTTCTTGAAAATCTTTCAATATTTCCAAAGGATTACAATCATTAATTTCCTCTTTTTGAATCAAAAATTCTTCAACCGCTTTAATATCTATAGTTTTATAAAAATCTTCTAATTGTCTATAAGGGCTTTTTAGAAAATATTCCGGCATTTTTTCAGGAGTTAACTTATTTCTAAAAATATTATTGAAATGTTCCATAGCCTTTTCTGCATCACGTGGAGAGTAATACTGAGTAATAATATTTTGAGCTAATTCTGCTTTCAAGTCACGTGGATTTTCTCCGTTGTTTAGACGTTTTTCGGTAGATGCTTCTGATTGATCAGTTAATAATTTGAAATATTTCATCATCAAACTGTCAGGAATACTCATAATCTTTCCAAAAATACTTTCAGGTGTCTCAGAAATACCAATATAATTATTAAGAGATTTACTCATTTTTTGTATACCATCAGTACCTTCGATGATAGGCATAGTAAGAATAACTTGAGGTTCTAAGCCTAAACTTTGCTGCAACGAACGCCCAAATAACAAATTAAATTTCTGATCAGTACCTCCTATTTCAACATCTGCATTCACTGCTACAGAATCATATGCTTGAGCCAACGGATACATAAATTCTATTAGCGAAATAGGTCTGTGCTCAGAAAAACGTTTAGCAAAATCATCCCTTTCTAACAACTGAGCAACAGTTGTTGTTGCTGTTAACTTTAAAATATCAGCGAAATCTAGCTTCATAAGCCATTCCGAATTAAAACGTATTGTCGTTTTAGCCGAATCCAATATCTTAAATATTTGAGATTGATAAGTTTCTGCATTTTTCAAAACTTCATCTCTGGAAAGAATTTTTCTCGTTTCATTCTTCCCAGAGGGATCTCCAATCATTGCTGTAAAATCACCAATAATAAAAATAATTTCATGCCCTAAATCTTGAAATTGTTTTAATTTCCTTAAAATAACCGTATGGCCTAAATGAAGATCAGGAGCAGAAGGATCTGCACCTAACTTTATTTTTAAAGGAATATTTTTTTGCAATTTTTTTAACAATTCATCCTCAGGAAGACAATCAATTGCTTCTTTCTTAATAATTACTAACTGTTCTTCTGGATCTAACATAGGCACCTACTATCCAATATCATCTATATTTGTAACAAAATCTGCATTAGAAAGAATAAATTCTTTTTTTTCTACAGGATTACCACTTTCTCCCATAAGCAAATCAATTCTTTCACGTGTAACAACTTCATTATTAATTTCCACTCTTCGAAGCTTGCGAACACTAGGATCCATAGTAGTTTCCCACAACTGATCAGCATTCATTTCTCCTAATCCTTTATATCGTTGAATTTCCGCTCTTTTTCCTGAAAAACGCGGACTTTTCAATAGCTCATCCTTTTCTCCGTCAGAGTAAGCATATACACTATCTTTCCCTGCAGAAATTCGATATAGTGGAGGCTGCGCAATATAAAGATAACCTTCATTAATAAGGGCAGGCATAAAACGGTAAAAAAAAGTTAATAACAAAATTTGTATATGCGAACCATCGACATCAGCATCTGTCATAATAATAACTTTATGATAACGTAGTTTCTCGAGATATCCATCTTGCTGAGTCAAGCTTGGAGAAATACCAAGCGAAGCAAAAATCATTTTGATAATTTCACTTTTAAGTACATCTTGTTTTTTAGCAACATTCAAAATTTTTCCACGTATCGGCAAAATTGCTTGAATTTCGCGATTCCGACCCTGCTTTGCCGAACCTCCAGCAGAATCTCCTTCTACAATAAAAATTTCTCTTTTTGCCGGATCTCGAGATGTACAATCTGCTAATTTCCCAGCTAATATAGTCAATGCTTCCTTTCTCTTCAACTTACCAGATCTAGAATTTTCTAACGCCTTCTGAGCTGATTCTAAAGCTTCCATTTCCTTTACAGCCTTCTCAAGAATCTGCTCAGTAATATCACGATGTTTCTCTAAATAATTTGCCAACAGACTTTCCGTAAGAGTACGAACAATTGCTGAAGTTCGAGCAGGTTCTGTAAGTTTGTCTTTAGTTTGACCTTTGAATTCAGCATTAGGCACTCTTGTATTTATAATACAGGTTAATCCAATAGACAAACTGCGTTTTGTAATACGTGTCCCCTTTTTATCAATTTTCCAACGTTCACCATATGTTTTCATCAATTTTTCATATGCTGTCCAGAATCCATCTACATGTAAACCATGGCTCTTAGTATGAATAGTATTTACATAACTCAGTATGATAGGATCGTCATTAGTAGTGCGGTATTGAAAAGCAATATCTATACTAATGCCATTTTCTTCACCAACAATACGAACTGGTGCGTTAAATAACATATCAGCATGGAGATTGATATCAGATTTCAAAAATTCTGCTGTACCACCCTGATAACAAAATTCATGAACATTTGAAGTTTTATCTGATTCGGATTCAGATTTCTGAAGAAGATTAACAAATGTCATTTTTAATCCTGGATTCAAAAAAGCACTTTGTTTCAAACGTGCAATCAGAATTTCAGGATTATAGTGAGTAACATCACGAAAAATCGTTGGATCAAGTTTAAAACGCACAACAGTTCCATTTTTATTTGAAATCCCAATTTCATGAAGCGATACCGTTTTAATTCCCTGCTCATAACGAATACGATAAATTTTCTTATTTCGGTGAACATCTACTTCCATAAATTCAGACAGCGCATTAACCACCGATAGTCCTACCCCATGCAGACCACCAGAAACTTGATAGGAATCATTATCAAATTTACCTCCAGCATGAAGTTTCGTCATCACCAGTTCAATTGCAGAAATTTTTTCATTTTTATGAATATCAATTGGTATACCACGTCCATTGTCTGCCACTTCTAAAATACTATCCGAATATAATGTCACAGTCACTTCCGAAGCATAACCAGCTAAATGTTCATCTACAGAATTATCAATAATTTCAAACGCACAATGGTGAAAACCTTCGATACTTCTATCCCCAATATACATATCAGGACGCATACGAACATTATCAGGAAAATCTAATGCTATAATTGAAGAGGCCGTATAATTTGACTGACTCATAAAATCCTCGCTTTTTATTTTATACTAAATATCATTATTATAAACAGTTGGGATACCAGGACGAATCGTTCCGTCTGAATTGACAGTATATTGCTCCTGAGCAATCTTATACAAAGGCAGGTCATGGAGTGAATCAGAATACATTTTTATCACTTCATATTCTTCGCCCGGAAAATTTTTATCCATATATTCATATAAGCGGATCACTTTTTCTTGTTCTTTACAATTTTTACCAACAATAACCCCCGTCATTCTGTTATTTTTGATATATAATCGGGTTCCTAAAAAAAAATCAGGTTGTATATATTGGATAATCGGCACCAAAAAACATTCTGCAGATGCTGAAATAATTCCTACCTTAAAACCATCACTTTTATCATTTTGCAACTGTGTTAAAATATCAGAAAACAAATATTTTTGATTAATTTGCCAAAAGATTTGAATTATTTTTTTCCATTCTTCGACTGTAAACAATTCCATAAAAGAATAGAATTCACTTTTCATGACCTGAAAAGAAAAATGACCTAATTTATAAGCAATCAATGCCCAAATCATACGAGGTAAATATTTTATTATGCTTGGTTTGCGACGAAACAAAAAAAATATCAGTTGACGCCCTGTATCATATTTATAAAGAGTTTCATCAAAATCATAAATAGACAATCTAATCATAATATCCTAATTCTTATTACACTATTATTTTATTATATAAGAAATAGTTCTTTTTCGCAAATTATCTATCAAAACTAAATTTTTCCTATTAGAGAATAATAAATCTTATTGATATCCATTGCTTTCGCCGAGATGACAATATCTACAAACTATTCATATTCACTTTTGTATTGCAACAATGTATATTCATCATTTTATTTTTATCAAGCCTTTGCATCAGCATTATTGTTAAGAGAAGTTTGATTTGAGACTATTATAAGAATGATTTGAGACCTGAATGAAGCTAGACGCTGACGAGCTTAAGAGGTAATTTAAGAGGAAAAACCTCGGACATCTAAGACTTGAAGAAGCTGTATCTTGCCTGAACGCCCCATAACCTTATTAAACTTAAGGATGGGGCGTTTCTTAATTCCAGTTTAATTCCCGACCCTGCGACATTTAAAAAAATGATTGATTTTGAGGCTTAACCGGCGACATTTTTCCTAAGTGTTTGTATTTCTTTGCTTTAGGATGATAGTGATGATGGCTCGGATCCAACGTTCTTTGATTTTGAATTC
>NZ_FOKY01000017.1 GCF_900112165.1 Brevinema andersonii | reverse complement strand
TCTGTACTTCTGCGCCGAAAACGTCTACACTTGAATTAATGTTGTTGTCGAACAGCATGTTCTGCTTTCCTAGCTGCTCAAAAATTCCAATGGAGATCACTCCGTCATCTGCGATCTTTACAAAGATTTCCACCAAATATTCCAGCCGCGCCAACTCCAAAAACAACCCAACGCTCCCGAGCTTGTCATCACCAATTACGCCCCCTCAACTTTTCGCTTTAGTGAAATTCTCAGAAAAATGTTCTCAAAAGCTCGTTATACAAAGAAATAAAGCAAGATGTCTCACTTACTATGGAGTTTAAATCCCCTTTCTCCAAACAATAAATAGGATATAGCTAGATTCCACTAACATTCGGAAAGAATGGGATTCGAACCCATGAAACGTTACCGTTTACACGCTTTCCAAGCGTGCGCCTTCGACCACTCGGCCACCTTTCCATATAATAAACTACAAAATATTTCTACATAGAAATCAATATTTCAATTTTTTAGGATCCAAATCAAAAATTTCAACAGGCTGTCTCGTAGCCGTCATTAAGTTATGCCAAAAAATAGAATAAGGATCTAAATGTTTACGTTTTGAAATAGCTAACTCAATAGGAACATGAGTATATAAATTGTTCCATCTGCCTATAACTAAATCTGTCTTACCCGCCATTGCAGCATGAACCGCATTCTGACCCAATAAAGAACAATATAAAGAATCATTAGCACATGCAGGAGCACTTCTAATCATATAGCTAGGATCAATATATTTAATATTTACAGATAAATTTCGCTGTGTAAAGTATTCTGATATTTTATTCCTTAGCCAAATACCTATATCTTCTAATTTGATATTATTAGATGCATCACGAGCTTGAGATTCTGTATCTTCAACTAAAATATCTTGACCAGCTCCTTCAGCTACACAAATAACCGCATGGTCTCTTGCTAAGAGACGCTTTTCCAAGGCATATAATAATCCATTTTCTCCTTCTAATCTAAAAGAAACTTCAGGAATAAGCAGAAAATTAACATCGTTCATTGCTAATGTTGCATTTGCAGCAATAAAACCAGAATGCCGCCCCATTAATTTTACTATTCCTATACCCATAGGAGCATTGGTAGCTTCTATATGAGCACTGGAAATTGCATTCACTGCCAAACTGAACGCAGTTTCAAATCCAAAAGAGCTCTGAATATAACTGATATCATTATCAATTGTTTTAGGAACTCCAACTATCGCAATTTTCAGTCCTCTTTTTTCAATTTCTTCTACTAAACGGTGTGAACCTTTTAGTGTACCATCACCACCTATCGTAAACAATACATTAATCCCCAAAAATTCCAAATTATCAACCATTTCTTTGACTTTATCTCCCCCACCACGTGAAGACCCTAAAATAGTACCGCCAATAGTATGTATTTGATCAACAACTTCTGGATCTAGAGGAATCGGTTTATATTTATTCAAATTAATCAAGCCATTAAAGCCATAAGGTATACCAACAATAGAACGTACTTGATAACTAAAATATAATTCTCTTACAATAGAACGAATAACATCATTCAAACCTGGACATAAGCCACCACAAGTCACAATAGCAGCGCGAGTTTTCTTGGATTCAAAATATAATTCTTTTCTTGGACCAGCTTTCTCAAAGCTTTCCTTAACGTTTGGCGCTTTATCTTCTGAAACTTGATATACTACATCATATAATATACGTTCATTATCTGAAACAAATCCCCACTCTCCTAAAGTTAACAATGGAGACGTTATTGTAGGATGACCTAACTGTTTAATAATGAAATCCTGTTTCATTTTAAAAACCCTCAATTACTCCTGCTAATCATTGTAAATTAGTCAATAAATCTCTATTCGACTTCAAACGATAACGTTTTTTCATATCCAAACCTAAATTTCTATCGAAAACTTCCATTTTATAATTATAAATATTTTGAAATGCCTCAACTGTAAAATTTTTCGATGAAAATTCTACACTATTAGAAGGCATATATTTTTTTAAAGGTTTGATAACAAAAAATATACCATCGTCTATTGAAATCATTTCAGAACTTTGAGCAACAGGTGTATAAAGAAAATTAGATAACAAAACTCTATTAGATAATATGGGAGCAGTAAATGACCTTCCTATAACACTTTTAACATCCCATTGCAGCAAATTGAACGGTTGAGAAACATCAACAATTAACCCAGGAATTTCTGATGCTAATGCTGAATATGATTTTTCTTCAGAAAGTTTTGTTTTTATTATATTAATATGGTCTTTCCATTTGCTTGAATATTGGCGATTTAATTTTTTAAATTTAGATTTTACTAATGCCTGATCTAATGCACTTTTTATATCAGCAGGTAGCGAAACATAATTACCAATATCTTTAACAAGAAAAACCTTATATCTACCCTTATAATAAATTGGTTTAGAAAGAGTAAAAGACTGATCTATGCTTTTATTTTTAAATGTTTTAATTAAATTTTGAAAAATATTATAATCTTCAAACGAAGATTTCATACTATAATTAGAACTTATCGTAATTATTTTATTCCATTGCTGTTCTTTAAAAGTCTCTAGAGCTTTATCAAAACCTAATTCTTGAACCAATTCTGCTGCTTTTTTAACTGATCCTCTTGTTTCTGCAGAAAATTCTATAACCGAGGCATACAAAGCCCATATTTCAGAATTTTCTAAAAAAAATTGTTCCTTATCATCTAAAGATACCTGTTCTGCATAAAAATTAGTTTCAGAAACATACAACACTTCTGCTACTAAAGACATCTTTTCAAGAGGTTCAAAAGCATATACATCAGAAATACTAGGTTCACCAACAATAGGTAATACACCTAGATCGCCACTCATGGCTTGCATTGCATAATAAAATTCCAACATTGATTGAGGAGTACTCACAGATTGGGCAGTTAAAGTGTTAAGAATACGTCGCGAAGGAGCAAGTCGAATATCCTTAAAAAAATCATTACGTAATGCTAATGTAATTGCTCTATCAAAAGCAGCATCATTAACATATTGATTATAAACTCGTGGATCCACAGTCTGATTAATATTAGATAATTCATTATTAATACGCTCTCTTTCTTGAGAGAAAAAGCTCGTTGGTGAAAAATCCACTCTTTGGGATCTTGTTTTAATAAGTACAGGCATATTATTGCTTTGCCCTTCCCATACCACTCCTAAAGTAGATACAAAGGAAATTATCAGTATCCATACAAAAATACGCAACCCTAATTTTGCAAAACGTCTATTAGAAGATGTATTTAGATGTTCTGCAGTAACAGAATGTGTTTTATGTTTTTTTTTCATATTTTCCTCTGAATTACTACCAACGTTTTGTTATAGGAGCAGATACAGGAGCTCCTGATTTTAACACTTTTATCAGCTCGGTAGCTGTTGTTTCAATATCGAGAATAATACTGTCAATACGCGCAACTAAATAATTATAGCCAACCTGCCCTGGGATCGCTACAATTAAACCAGCTGCTGTGGTTACTAATGCTTGAGAGATTCCTCCTATCAAATCGCTGGGATTGCCTAGTCCTTGAGAAGCCAGTACAGAAGTAGAAGTAATCATGCCTAATACAGTTCCCAGCAGTCCCAATAATGTCGCAATATTAACTATAGTTGCTAAAATCGGCAAATTTCTATTTAATTTAGGAAGTTCATATTTTGCCGCGTCCTCCATCGAACGTTCGATTTCTTCTCTTGAACGCGCAGCAACGCTTAAACCAGCTCTCATAATATTAGAAGCTGCTCCTGGATGAGCATCGCAAATACTAATTGCTTCCCCTACTTTCAATCCACGAAATCGTTCCTGCATTTCTTTTCTGATGACTCCGGCATTTTTACTTACAGAAAGAAGATAAAAAAGTCGTTCCACAAAAACCGCAAGCGCTACAATAGACGATAACAAAATAGCTAACATAACCCAGCCACCTTGAATCAAATACGACACCGAAACCTCCAAAAATAATATAAATATATAAAAAAAGTATAACGCAGCTTTGTGATTTGGTCAAGAATTTATTATATCCGTTTGCAAAATCACTTTATTATCCAAACTAATAATAATTTGAGTAAACTTTATATTTTGAACAAATATAGGATATCCAATATCAGCAGTACGTACATTTTCCTTAATTTTTTCCAAAACAATATGCAAAACAGTACCTCTATTATTGTAAAAAATATTTTTTACAATAATATTTTGACCAAATTCCTTTCCCAAACGTATAACAACATAATGTTTATCAATATTTTGTAGAGTTTTGTATTGACTAGGAGTAAGAATATTGCCCCTAAGACTATCCAAAAAATCTTGAGGAGATATCCAAAAATATAAACCTTGTGTCATATCAGGAGGAATAAATTTATATACAAAATACAGAGCTTCTCCATCAGGGTTTTTAACATTTTTCACGCATGATACACACATTAAACAAAGAAAAATAATAGTTCTTATTCTAGTCATGATATTCTCTATGATCAATATGAGCCGCAATAATATATAAAACAACACCAAATATTACATTTAAAATTATCTCACTAAATATTTTCAATACAAATCCTGGATCTATAATATTTGTATGATCAAATATCCAATAAAACAAAGCATATAAAATATATTTAATTATTGTACCTAAAATAAGATAAAAAATAAGAGAGATAATATATGGAAATTTTACAGTTCTTTGAAAAAGAAAAACACAAGACCCTAAAAGAGTAAAAACAAAAGAATCTAAACCAAATAATACACCGCTCATAACATCAAGTAGAAGACCTAAAAAAAAACCTGATAGCATACCAACCATAGGACCGAAAAAAAATGCATAAATAATTGTTAAAATCATAATAAAATCAGGATAAACATTAACTATAGAAATAAATTGGGTAGATTGAAGAGACAATAAAATAAAAGTTATAACAAAATAAAAGAAAAAAGAAATTCTACTATCTTTCATAAGGGGTATCCGTAAGTTCCTTAATTTGAAAATTATTATTAAAATTCAGAACAAATACCTCAGACAGCTTTGTATAATCAAGTTCAGGTTTAATATATAATATTTGAAAATATTCTTCCATGACATTTTGACCAATACCGCGAACTTTTCCAATATAGAGACCTGCAGGATATATCTCACTTTCTCCTGAGGTAATCACTTCTTCTCCCAATTGAGGAATGGCTTCGATAGGGATATAATTCAATAACAAATCCTGATTCCAAGCTCCTTGTCCGCTCAAAATACCTGTATAGCCAGTCTCGGAAAGACGAACACCAATATAAAAATTCTTTGCTGTTACTAAATGCACTTTACTAGCATTATGGGAAACTTCGATTACTTTACCCACCAAAATCAAGCGTTCATCCTGCTCTGACGACCGTACAACAGGCATATTGCGTTTAATGCCGTCTTTCCTTCCTTTATTAATAATAATATAATCCGATAATAAAGATGGATCACGAAAAAGAACTTGAGAATAATAAGCCTTATAATTGAGACGTGATTGAATATTCAACATTTTACGAAAATTTTCATTTTCTTTTTGTAACTGTTCATAAAGAAAAGTCAATTCCCGGTAGCGCAGAAGCCTTTGTTCGGCACTTTCTAGGCGTGATTCTAACGTCCTTATTTGTTTGACATTAGCAAACACATTTCTCACAGAATTATATACAGTAACAATAGAATTTTCTATCGTATAAACCATAGAAAATAAAAAAGTCCTGAAATGAAATCGATCTGTATTAATTTTTGATGACATTAAAATCATAGACAAAAAAAGTAAGCATAATGTAATTAACAATAATCTATAACGAAAAATAATCCGTATCATTTCTATACAGAATAAGGGGTTTCATAATATTTAATATTTTCAAGAAATTTACCACACCCCATAACAACACATGTCAATGGTTGATCAGCAAGAAACGAAGGAACGCCCGTATTTTTAGCAATAAATTTTGTTAAACCTCGTAACAGAGCTCCTCCACCTGTCATTACAATACCGCGATCAATAATATCAGATGCTAATTCTGGAGGAGTCTGGTCGAGAGTTAGACGAATAACGTCTAATACTTGGTTTACTACATCTTGTAAAGATTCACGCACTTCCACACTATCAATTTTCAAAGTGCGGGGCAAACCTGAAATAGCATCTCTTCCTTTTATTTCAATATGTTCTACTGTTTTGAGAGGATAGGCTGATCCTATTTTAATTTTAACTTCTTCAGCAGTACGCTCGCCGACAACTAAATTATGATATTTTTTCAAATGAGAAATAATAGCTTCATCAAATTTATCACCCCCTACTCTGATAGAATTGGTAATAACAATACCTCCAAGCGATAATACAGAAACTTCAGTTGTCCCGCCTCCAATATCTACAACCATATGTCCAGCTGGCTCTTCTACAGGAATACCGGCACCTAAAGCTGCTGCTCGCGATTCCTCAATAAGATAAATCTTAGTAGCACCAGCTTGCTCTGCTGCTTCACGAACAGCACGACGCTCAACTTCCGTAACTCCAGAAGGAACTCCCATTACAACACGTGGATATACTAACTTTTTATGAGGTTGGCTCTTAGCAACAAAATATTTCATCATTTTCCCAACTACTTCAAAATCAGCAATAACACCATCCTGCATAGGACGCACAGCTAAAATATCACCAGGAGTTTTTCCAAGCATTTTTTTTGCTTCACGTCCTACTGCTATTACCTTTCCTGTACTTGTTTGAAGAGCAACTACCGATGGTTCGGACAATTCTATTCCTCTACCACGCACATAGATAAGAGTATTTGCTGTTCCTAAATCTATTGCAATATCATTGATAAAAACATCACGTATTCCCGAAAATAAGCCCATTATGGATCCTCACTTCATTTAACTTCAAATTAATAAAATTAATGTTATTATAAATTATTTTTTAAAAAAACGCAATATTATTATTTTAAGATTATTTTTCGATCTAAAAAATAGTTTCATTCTTTCTGAGCAAAACATCCCATAAAATGGAATTCCCCTTCTAATACCCAAACCAAAAACTGACCAACCAAAAATAGCAAATTCAACCGCTAAAAATAGAATTATTCCCCACCAAAATCCCCACAAAAAAATAAACAATCCAACAGCATATAAAGTCCATAATAAATAATGGATACTTCTTTTCACAGAATCTATTAAATGCATTTCACCTTCTAACAGATCATTCCATTCCTGATTTTTATCAGGAATCAAAACATTTAGAAAAAAATATGGACTATGCACGGTTTTAGAATAATCAACTGTTACCTCAGAAATATGGATATTTTGATATTTTTTGAGAAGCTGTTCTAGATATGTTCGACGTACTACACATTTATCTAGTGAAATAGATAACAGTGAAACAATAAATTTTTGACGTACCGGCCGGTAATGAGGATAGTATCCCGCATAAAAAAAAATGTTAGCAAGCATAGAATAACGAAAAAAACTAAGCCCTTGTTCAACAGAAGAATATAATAAAGGATACACAGCTTGAATCTGTGAATCAACGAAAATCCTATCAAGACTACTTTTTGCAAAAGAAGGTAATTCCATATTATTTTTGAGGAATATAACCGCATCATAATCTGCCAGCTGGGGCATCAGATCTTTAAGATTATCTAACCCCTCTACAAAAAAGGAATCCACATTATAAACCATAGCTTTACCGCCAACAAAAACAGCAGCATATTTTAGATTCTGCCGTCCTGTTTGATAGGTTTGCCAGAACCCCGTATGAATCCGCCAAAAGACCGCTAAAGTATCTTTAATAACATGAAGAACTGTATCAAAATTCATTCTGGTGTCGTTTCCACGGACAAAATTCAGCAGAATCGGCGCAGAAACAATTTTTGCACCCTGCCTATAACAAAGAGTCAAAAGTTCAACATCGAAAGCAAAACGCTTCACCAAAAGATAAGGTAGACTAATATCTAAAATTTCACGCTTAAACAGTTTAATACCTGTTTGCGTATCCTGAATAGGCAAATGAAACAATATTTTAATAATAAAAAAATAAATTCCACTCATCAATTTTCTGAACAAAGGATAATATAAATTTGATTTAGGGTCTTGTTTGCTTCCTATCACGACATCAGCATTCGTTTCAATCATTCTAAGAAAAAAATAAGGAATATGCTGAGTTGAAAGCTCCAAATCAGCATCCAAAAATAATATATAATCCCCGGAAGAAGCTTCATAAGCAGACAACAAAGCCCTACCTTTACCAAAATTGCGCGGCGATGAAACAATAATTAATTCAGGAATTTCAGACTTAATATCATTAAGCTCTTGAGCCCCATTATCAGTAGAACCATCATCTGAAGCAACAATTTCAAAATTCCAATTCCAAGAACGCAATAAATTCGCAACTTCATAAACATTGTTGACAATGAGTTTCTGCTCGTTATAAAATGGCATTAAAACAGATAACTTTTTCTTTTTATATAAATCAGGAACTTTAATAAGAATTTGATTTAAATCCTCAAATGAGAATTTCTCCATACATGCCTCATGAACTATTATACTCAGTATACATTATTTATTTTAGGAAATCAACAAGTTTTTATTTACATTCTTTGACATATAACAAAAAAAAATATATAATTTTATTAGCTAAATTAGGAGGTATTTATGGATTGGTTCTATAATCTTGGTCCTGTTGTACAGGCTTTGATCGGTACATTGTTTACATGGATGATGACAGCAGCAGGAGCTGCATTAGTATTTTTTTTCAACACCTTGAACAAAAAGATCTTAAACGGAATGCTTGGATTCGCGGCGGGAGTAATGATAGCAGCAAGTTATTGGTCTCTTTTGGCACCTGCTATTGCACTCTCCGAAGAACTAGGAGGAATTCCTTGGATCCCTGCAGTAGTGGGATTTTTATTAGGTGGATTATTCCTTTGGGTATTAGATCGTACCTTACCTCACCTGCATAGCAATTTAGACATTTCGCAAGCCGAAGGAATGAAAACCAGTTGGAGACGTACTACTCTTCTTATTTCTTCTATTACACTACACAATATTCCAGAAGGTTTAGCAGTTGGTGTTGCATTTGGAGCAGCCAGTGCAGGATTAGAAGGTTACTCTATTGGGAGTGCTATTGCATTAGCTATTGGAATTGGAATCCAAAATTTCCCGGAAGGTGCAGCAGTTTCCGTACCTCTTCGCCGTGAAAACTGGACCCACAGAAAAAGTTTCATGTATGGACAATTATCTGGTGTTGTTGAACCCATTGCAGGGATTTTAGGTGCATTATTAGCTATAGCATTACGTCCTACTCTTCCTTATGCATTATCTTTCGCTGCTGGTGCTATGATTTATGTTGTCATCGAAGAACTGATTCCTGAAGCGCAAAGCAGCAAAGATACAGACAGTGCAACTTACGGGGCAATGATAGGATTTGCTATCATGATGGCCTTAGATGTTGCATTAGGATAATTTTTACTTTAGCATTCAAAAAAAAAACCGAAAATAAAAACAGCAATTTAAATATCGACTTCAAAAGGAGTAAATATGGACATTATAAAAGAGCAAGAAAAAAATTTTCACTTGAAAATTCAAGAAAAAATCCTCAAAATTTTTAATATTAGTTTCATTCTTATTCTTTTATTTTTATTAACTGTGCTCCTAAAAGATAACCGCATCATGGAATTTCAAATTGCGATTTCTCTTATTACTATGCTAACTGTATCATCAATTTTTCTCTACACTAATCGTTTTGAAATAGCCAGTTATATATCCATTACCGGAATGACTCTTGCTATTACACTAATTGCAGTCTTCAAATATGACAAACCTATGATGGTATATGAATTCAGTACTTTCATGAGTGTAACTATTTTATTAAGTACTATTCTTGCACAACGTCGAAGTTTTTGTATCATTACTGGAATTTATACTCAATTATTTATTTTATTTTTTGGATTTGTATTACAGCAACGTATTCCTGGTCTTCATATTCTTACAGATACTACAGCAAGTTTAACGAGTATAATGCTCATTACTCTTCTATCTGATCAAACTTTTCTACTAACGGGTCAAATTGTTTCCAGAGCTAGAGAAGAAGAGAAGCGTAATGAGGCTCAAAATAAAAATTTACAAAAAATTATTACACTATCATTAGAAAGTCAAGAAACCAGTAAACAATTGGAACAACAGACAACAACAGGAGACGAAATAACTTTATCACTTCAAGAATATATCCAACAATTTTCAGAAAATATGCATAATTTGGATCTTGCTCTAAAAGATTTTGTAGTAAGAAATGACAGTATTACAAATGCTGCTGGTAACATTATGAACGTATTTACAAAACATAGACAAGGCATGGAAGAATATAAAATAAAAGTAGAAAATATTTCTGAAACATCTCAGGAAATTGATTTTATTACCCAAACTAATCGATCTCAAATGAGTAATCTTATTGAAGTTACACAACAAGGTGAAGAACGTATGCATCATTCTATCTCAGCTGTCGAAAAAGTAGCGGAAAATTCCAAAAATATGCTGGATATCATTTCATTGATAATGGAAGTAGCAGAACGTACAAATGTGCTTGCATTAAATGCAGCTGTCGAAGCATCACGTGCTGGGAAAGCTGGTGGAGGTTTTGCTATTGTAGCAAAAGAAATAAAAAATCTCTCTACAGAAACAACACAAAATGCAGATATTATTAATCGTACCTTACGCACTAATATTAAATCAATAGAAGAAGCTGTGGAAATTATTAGACATACAGGACGTTCATTTGTGAGCATCAACACTAATATTTCTGATTTTTCTACTGCTATTGATGACATTGTTCAGAGAGTTAACGCTCTCACAGAACAAAATATTCAAATGTCTGTAGATACTAAAGATATTATTGTTCTAGTAGATGAAGTACAACAAATTTTAGAAAAAATGTTGATTTCGATTGAACAAAGCAATAATAAAGTTCAAGATCTACAACATACTGCTGGAAATCTCAACAGTGACGTTAAAGAACTTCATAATAGATCTCATTCTATCAGGAATACCAATAGAAAAATTCAAGAAATTTACCGAGAATATTCATATTCAATACAGCGTGTTTCTGAAATTATTAAAGAATTAGAAATTGAAAAGAAAAGTTGATAGAATTTTTGATACTAAATTTTTTTCTTTAACTGCCTAATATTCAATAACTTAAGATATTTATTTTCAATCAATTGATTATTTAAAAAAATTATATATTGTATACTTAAAATAATTCCTATCATGTCAATCCAAATACATTTCCAAAACCAATCTTCATTACTAATAAATAAAATCCAAATATTCAAAATAATCCAAGCAACAACAAATATTAATCTTTGACCAAAATGTTCATATTCATATTTATTATGAATAATAAATAATCTAAAAACAGGTAATAAAATGCCAATAATTGCTATTCCTCTAAGAATCCACAAAGCTGGAATAATAATCATTGTTACAATGGTTTCAACAAAAGTATTTGGTACATCATATCTGCTAGCAATTTGATTTGCCAATTCTATAAACATGTTTCTATTAGCCCTCCTTTTTTGTTTCTTTAAATATAATAATTCTCTTATAAAATGAGATCAAAATTCTATGATTAATATACAAAAAATAAGAGTCTTTTATAAAATATAAAAGACTCCCCAAAAAAATAATAATAAAATTTACCAATTATCAACCATATCATCCTCAGCTTGAGCTGCTTGAAAATTCATTGATGCAGTGAAATAATCAAAATAAAGATAATATGGCTCTGAAGTAGTAATATCATTTGCTTTAAAATCCAAATGAAATCCTAATACATCAAGCCCTTTTCTATTAATTAAAGGATCAAATTGAACAACAGGATCTGTTACTGGAACTATCACTTTTTTCCAACCCTGCCATTTCATTTCTCCTGCAGGAACACGCATTTTATTGCCTTGCACATCTCTTACTTTTATAGATATCACATGTCTACGATTACGTCCAACAAGCCAAAAGCTAAAATTTTTAACAATATTTCGCAAAGTTAATGGATAAGGGCGATCAATAGACATCCATCCAAAATTCCGCCGGAAAAAAATTGTTTTTATGCCTAATACAAATTTATTATTTTCATTTTGAATTTCTTTAGGACCACCATCTCTATAAAGAGCTCTAGCAATCCCAAAATCTAATGGAATCTGAGTTTGCCATCCCTGAGGAATTTCAAAATCATCGAGTAATACTGTTTGTATATTTTCATCAGCAGTGCGAGTTCTGCCAATAGACTCAGTATCTGGATCATTAGGAACTACTGGCAAATTTGCTGTATCACTCGGAGTTTCTGGTGGAATAGCTGTTGTATCCTGTCCAAGAATAGGAGTAGCAATAAATACGCTAAATATTAATAAAGACCAAATATTATTTTGTTTTTTCATATTGTATACTCCTTAATTTTTACCAGATATCTTCAGCTAATTCTTTGCCATCAAAAATATCAGTAGATACAATCGAACTATATTGTAACAGATCAAAATAAGCATAAAATTGATCTGTAGTTTCACTAGGAAAACTCCATAATTTGATCATTTCAAAACCTAAAGTTGGAGAAGCTGGCAATTTTTTACGTGATTGAACAACACTATCAGGAATTTGGGTACGCTTCTGTTTCCAACCAGTAAATAAAAGATCACCTAAAGAAAAGCGATATTGATAATTCAAATAATCTCGTAAATACACTTCAACCCACCATGCATATTGACCGCCCCAAACCCACATTGTTAAATCTACAGCTTTTCCTACAAAAGGAATTCGAAAAGGCGTTGCTTCCATATTTATATCAGGAGGAGCTGCACCTTCTTCAGCATTGTTGGGCTGAGCTTGAGTATTAGCATCTTGATTTATTTTATTTGGTGTAAGCTCTATCCAATTATAGCCTTGTTGAGAAAATTGAGCTTTAACCCCTAAAACATATTTTTGCGGAGTACCAGCTACTACTTCTGTTACACCTTCTGGTTTTGCTTCCGTATAACGGATATTACTACGTTCAGGATCAGGATTTTGACCTAATACGACAACTGTATCAGAATCATTTGATGCTTGAACATTTTCCTGATTTTCTCCCTCTTTTTGAACTTGTGCTACAAACTCAGAAAAACGAGGTTTCCAAACAATAGATTTAGAAGCATCTATACCATCTCCAAAGTCAGATAATGTAAAATTTTGGAAAACATACGAGTTTACTCCAGAAACTTGAGAATGTATATTTCCTGATACAAAAAAGACAGCAGCAACGGTAATAAATAACGTTATATGCTGAAAAATAGTCCTCTTCATCCATGAACTCCTTTACTTAACAATCATGCGAAAATAAAATTTATTATACTAAAAAATTTCAGTTTTCGCAAGCAGAAATTTGTTTTTATTTAAATTATTTTATTTTAGAGTCTCGGCATTTTTTTTCTATTACTAAAGCAAACTAACAGTTAATTTCATAGTACTTTTATAAACCAACGACGGTGATCACCTCCCCAAAATCTTCCAGACGATAAGATTTCCTTTTTATTTTTATCTTTGTATATATAAAACATATAAATATTATATTCTCCCGGAGTCAGAAATCGACCTTGTACAAGACGTGCATCCCAAAATTTCGTGAACTGAACCTGATTATTCACAACATCAAGATCCTTCACAAAACCAATTAAGGTATTGGCATTACGAACTAAAGATTGATTTTTAGGAATCGCATATAAATATATATCCATATATACAGAACGCCCACTTGTTATAACCACAGAAGTAATTTTTCTTGCAGAACGTGGGCTTACTGTTTGACCTGGAGTATCATTTCCTATTTTAATGTAAGAACCGGGTTTAAGAAAATTATCCACTTTCTTTGGAATTACTTTTTTAAGAGGAATAGGTATTTTTTGTGTGGATTTAACAGCAGAAGCTTTTTCTTCTAATACAGGATCAGAAACTAATATAATAGCATTAGTATTCGTTACTATGTTAGTTTCCTCTTCAAAAGAGGCAGTCTCTATATTTGTAGGACGATATACAAGCTCTACACTATCATTAATTTCAGGAGCTTGAGCAATAGATAATGCATCCTGATGAATTAAATCAACTATTTCGGCAGAAGAAATATTTTTTTCTTTAATACATGCCACAATTAAGAAAAATAATATTAATCTATACAGATTATCTTTGTATTTCATAAACGCTCTCATATTTTATGAACCATAATATTCATCAAACAATTTATTTAACATAATAATATTTTTTTTGACACTGGTCAAGAACTTAAAGAAAAATATTAAAAAATTTCATAAAAGTACTTTTTTTTTCAAGAGAAATATGGTAAAATATTAAAAATAGAAGTTGGAAAATATGTCTAAACCACCAATTTTACTTGCTACGCAGAATCTACATAAAATTAACGAAATAAAACAAATCTGCAACAATATAGAATTTACAGTTCCTAAAGAAGTTTTGGAAATTCCCGAAACAGGTCAGACATATGTCGAAAATGCACTCATAAAAGTACAAGCTTGGTCCAGATATTATCCTCAAAGTTATATATTATCAGACGATTCAGGACTTGAAGTCAAAGCACTTAATAACGCTCCTGGAGTTATTTCCGCTGACTGGGCTGGAATAAATGCGCCACAGGGTGCTCTAATAACAAAACTACTGACAAAAATGGAAAATATCTTTGACAGAACTGCTAAATTTGTCTGCTATGCATTACTTTTAGCTCCTAATGGCAATATTTTTATTTCTAGAGGCGAATGTTTTGGTAGGATTGCATATGATTGTCAAGGAACACATAATTTTGGGTTCGATCCTGTGTTTCTACCTCAAGAATATGAATATAAAAAAAGCTTTGCTGAATTGACAATTCAAGAAAAAAACTCTATCTCCCACCGATCAAAAGCTTTAGCTGGGATTAATGATTTTTGGGATATATTTTATGGATAGCCTTTTAAAAAAATTAATTTATCAAGTTTTTGCTGATGAGTTTATATCTTACATTGATCTTTCCCAACTTGAACCCGAAAAACCTCTACTCCAGAAAAATCCCCTGATCAAACGTAAGGAGCAATCAATGAAAAACAAAAAAACATTAGCCCCAACAGATGAACGGTTGCTTGCTTTATTCTATGATTGTTTAGAAAACTTAAAATACGATCTTTGTGATTCGGCAAACAATTTAGTGTTCGGAGAAGGTAATGCTAATGCCGATATTATGGTTATAGGAGAAGCTCCCGGAGCCGATGAAGACGCTCAAGGTCGCCCATTTGTAGGAAGAGCTGGCCAGTTTTTCACACAAACTTTGAATAAATTTGGTGTTAAGCGTGAGGAAATATACATTGCCAATATATTAAAACATCGCCCTCCTAACAACAGAAACCCTTTGCCTCCCGAAATAGCGGTATGTACACCCTATTTAGAAAAACAAATAGAAATTGTAAATCCCAAACTCATCATTACCTTGGGTAATTTTGCAACTCAATTTATTCTAAGCACAAATGTAGGCATCACAAAACTTAGAGGAACGCTACAAGAATCTCGGTTTGGGAAGGTGTTCCCAACATTGCATCCCTCTGCCATTATCCGAGGAGCTTATCCTAAATCTCTTTTCGAAGATGATATTAAAGCCGCTCTTCAGCATGCAGGCTATCAGATTTCGGAGTAGGCTTATGAAATGGAAGCTTGCAGAGGTAGCAATTAACGTGCCACTGTATGATACTTTTTTATACATTATCCCTGATCATCTTCTTCATGAAGACCTTCTTCTCAAGCGGGTCTATGTTAGTTTTGGACGGAGGGAAGAAATTGGATTAGTCATTAATATGACCGATTCTGAACAAGTAAAAGATCGTTTAGGAAATTTTACATTGAAATATATTGACAATATAATTGATGAAACTCCTGTTTTCACACATGAATTACTTTCTTTAGGGCAAACAGTAGCAACATATTACTATACACCGATTGGAGAAGTGTTGTTTACTATGCTGCCTCCTTTGAAAAATCCGAAACCTTTTGTTAACCCTCATATCGGCTCTACCAGATCATTTACTCCAACAAATGAACAAATCCAGGCATTCAAAAAGATCAGTCCCCATATCGGTACTCCTAACACATTTCTTTTGCAAGGAATCACTGGCAGTGGAAAAACTGAAGTCTATAAGCTTCTTGTAAAAAAAGCACTGGAAGAAAATAAAAGTTGTATCATCTTAGTCCCTGAAATTGCTCTTACAGACCAGACCTTAAAGCGCTTTACAGAAGAATTCAATGAAAATATTGCCTTGTTTCACAGCAGGTTATCACCTGAAGAGCGAGTCAGTGAGTGGCTTCGGACACTTCAAGGCCATACCTGTATCGTTATTGGTCCGCGGAGTGCTATTTTTGCACCGGTCAAAAATTTAGGATTGATTATTGTAGATGAAGAGCACGATCCATCCTACAAAGCAGGAGATTCACCGCGCTATCATGCACGAGGAGTTGCATTTATGCGGTCTAAAAGAGAAAATGCTTTACTTGTTTTGGGTTCTGCTACACCCAGCATAGAAAGTCGCTATGCTGTACAATCAGGAATTATACAGCACGTACAATTAAACAAAAGGTTCAATAATACGGAATTACCCCATGTAGAAATTGTTGATCTGAAAAAAGAAAAATCAGGCAATTATTTTCTCTCAGAACTCCTATTCAGCAAACTGATCGAAACACTAAACAATAAAAAACAAAGTTTAATCTTTTTAAATAGAAGAGGCTATGCGCCCAGCCTATTATGCCAAGATTGCGGTTTTTTTTTCAAATGCCCGAATTGCGATATAGGATTAACTTGGCATAAACATGATAGTTCTGTAAAATGCCGTTATTGTGGATTTGAAGACACTGCTCCATCCCTATGCACTGAATGCAATGGCTTAAATATTAAGGATATTGGTCATGGTACAGAAAAACTTGAAGATACTTTGCAGGCTCTGCTACCACAAGCACGTATCTTACGGCTCGACCTAGACATTGCACGGAAAAAAAACAAAATGGAAAAAATTCTTCATGCTATGCAAAATCACGAAGCAGATATTCTAGTAGGTACACAAATGATTGCTAAGGGGCATGATATAGCAAATATCAATCTAGTTGGAGCTTTATTTCCGGAAATTATGCTGTCTATTCCGGATTTTAGGGCTTCCGAACGTACATTTTCTCTTCTTGCACAAGCAGTCGGACGATCTGGAAGAAGGTGGGAACAAGGTTTAGCAATTATTCAGAGCTTTCTAGCTGACCATTTTTCTATTCAAACTGCTGCACTTCAAGATTATGAAACATTTTATAAAGAAGAATTAAAAATTAGACAAACATTTGAATACCCACCATTCAAACGCATTGGACGAATTGTTTTCCGATCGATTCATCAACAAGAATTACAAAATTTTATTAGCCAACTAAAAAAAAATCTTATCAAACAAGAAACTAAAAACATTACTCAATTAGGTCCTTGCCCTTGTCCTATCGAAAAAATCAATAATCAATACAGATATCATATTATTATTAAAGCAGATAAACATTTATTAATTCTACAAAAAATTCAAAATATTCATAAAATTTTTAAAAGTAGTCCCGAAAAAGATAAAATAAAAATTGAAATCGATATTGATCCAACTCAAATTATTTAAAATTTTTGCATAAAAATTGACAAAAAATTCAGAATTTTATATAATTCTTCATAAAATAAAAAGTTAACCTTGCAAAAGGTCATTAATTAATATCGGACACGAAGCTTTAAAAATCAAGCTTCGTGTCTTTTTTTTTAAATAGCTGCATTAATAAGAATAACAGCAGTCAATATATTATATAAATCTTTTCTGATTATCTATCTTTCAATCATGATTATTTATTAGACTATTTTGATCATCATCAGTGTTGGTATCATAAAGATTTTTAGAAATCGATAATTCTAAATACTTCGAGTTATTTTTCCTATAAATAGCATTATTTTAGTATAAATTTTAGATTTTGTAGTAGGCAAATATATATTATTCTGAGCATATTTGAGCATTCCTGATCGACAACCTTCAAACAAGTACTTTTGAATAGCATCCTCCAATTGAGTCAGAGAAATTCTATTTTCTTCTGATGTAATAAAAGCAATATGATAGAAAATACTTTTATCTATAAAAACAGGGCCAAATGTTACAAAAATAAACAATAATAACCTCATATTTCCAGAAAAAATACAAGAAAAACAAATATAATATTATTATTAGGATATATCAATGATATAAGATTTAAAAAAATAACATAAATAATAATAATAATAATAACAGATATAACAAAGATAATAACACACACACAGATATTTATTTAAAAAAAACGAACTTTTCATATTTGTTATATTCAATAACCTAAAATTTATAAAGTTTTTCACTGACATTTTTAAGGAACATTTAAATACTTGACATGTGGTGTGATTTTTTATAATTGTCAAGATTTATAATAGAACTAGATATCAATTTTACTATTTTTCAAGCTTGAAGTATAATTAAAAATTGGAGTCTTTATGAAACACCAAACTAAAAAATTAGATGAATCAATCTTAATGGTAGCTAGTATGGCTATTGAAGCTTATTGTCAAGGTACATTTAGTGTTGGGGGCATTCTGTTGGATAAAGCAGGGAATTTAATTCACAAAATGCATAATAATGTAATAAAAAATAATATTTTATTTGATCCTACAGCCCATGGAGAACGACAACTCATTGATTGGTATTTTAAACAAAAACATCAAGGCATTCCTCTGCCTGAGCCGGAAGATATTATTTTAATTACTTCTTTAGATCCATGCTGTATGTGTACAGCTTCAATTATAGCCAGTGGATTTCATGTTGTTGTAGCCGCTTACGATAATATGGCTGGAATCAATTACAACGGAAAATCGGATTTTCCTAGCCTTACTTATTTGCAAAAAGAAATTGCTCTCAAAAAGTTCAGCTATCCTAAAGTTAATGGAAATTCATGTTTTAAGCGGCCCGAAGGCGGTGCATCCTTACCTAAGCTATTCAAAAATGAAAGTATTAAAGAAACATCCCTCGCTCTTTGTGCATCTATTTATACTGCAAATCTGGCACCTATTAGACATGAAATAAGTTATGATCTTGATGCTTCTTACCTCAAAGATCCTAAAACATTATCAGAAAACCATCCTATTAGAAATGCTCTAAAGAAGGTATATCCTCACAGTCTTGAATATTCATGCACACGGAGCACACCAGATGTATGTCTCGCTCCGTATCTCTTAGAACAAATGCAGCAAGATAAAAAACAAAATGGTCCTGGTAGTGCTGTTGCTTTGCTGGATTATTTTGGCAATCTTCTTTTATGCTTGCCTGGAGCTCAAAATATATCGACAATCCGTACTGCTTTCCTAGAAACTACTCGTACTTATGCAGGAATACGCTATCAACTCTCACAAGAATTAGGATACGAAGCTTTTGAATATTTGGGACATCCCAAACATGGCACTTTTATTTTTGCTCTTGGACCGGATACAAGTACACACAGCTTACTGGATTTAGGAGCCTATGGATCTACTGTGGAAGGTCCATTACCTTCTGATAATTTGCAGCAATTTCAATATGTAATACCGCAAATATCATCAGAAGAATTATTAAAATATTGTTCTTCATTGCCTCCTCTCTACAGTGAAACAATCAAAATTAATCCTGTTCAAGTAAAAAATCAGGAATTGATAGCTGTTTTGCAAAAACATCAATAGTAAATTAGAAAAATAACTTTCACAAATTTTAACAAAAAATTGACTATAAAGTTTAAAAATATTACAATAAAATAAGGAATTCCGGAGAATAATTTATCTAGGAAAAGAAAATGAAAAAACCTGTACTTATATTAGCACTAGTAATTGCCGGATGTACAAAAAATAGCACTACTACAAACGAATCAATCACTTTCTGTTTTGCAGCTTGTTGTCATAAAAGAACCTGATTATATAATTAGCAATGATACAGGCATTATAACTTTTGCAGAATATACAAAAGATTCAGAAAAATATGATTATTCTACAAATGAATATTGCATGCTTTATGAAGAGTTATATGGAAAATATTTCAGTAAAGAAAACCTATCTCCTTATATTCGAGTAAGGAACGGAGATATACAAAAATTATGTCCTCCTTTCGATGAAACTAATTTTTCTTAGCTTACGTTTCCACAAGTCGGTACTGTGATCACATACACAAACAAGTATGACATTCCGTTTTTCAATGAGGATCTGATTTTTGATCCAAAGTTTGTTCTTACGATACCGGAATCGCAGTATGGATTATCTGCATTATACAGTAAAGTTGTTTTTCCATATTTTTGTGAAGCCTATAAATTTGTGAAGCCTATAAAAATGAAGGTTATTTTAGAAAAAATTTAATGCTTTATTGGGATCCTGATGAAGTCCAACCATCAATACGATTGATAACTCCGTGGTTTCGGGAACGGGACAGCCTTATGGGTATGATTTCTGGAATATCATCAATGCGTACTTTCAAATATTTTCTCAATAATATTGCCTATTATAATTTACCGGAAAGTGCTCGTAAAGCTGCATATACTGACAGTAAATCATCCAAACAAGAAAAACTTGAACTGATGTATTACATTTTCTATAAAATATTTCATACTCATAATAAAAAAAAATTAAAAATAATTCTACTTAATTATTTAATGCATTATATGTTTGAAACAGATTTGATTATGTATACTCCTGCATTTGAATATGAAGATGGGATTCATTATAATGAGGATCCTAATGACCCTACATTCCAGACTCCTAAGTTGAATTAGAATAAAGATTTATAGTCAATTATCATATTATCCCTGAAGTCCGACTTTGTATTAAATTTCTTCAGAAGCCAGAGTAAGGCCTGTAAAAACTATATGATGACACGGTTCATCACGTTCACCTTTAAGTAAAGTATTAGGCAGATTATCTGTATTAATGTTTGGTGTAATAAATTTACCTACTTTTCTAAATAGTTCTAAAGTCCCCACAAAATAGCTATTATTACCAAGTCCTCGTGTCACAGAAATATCTGCGACACATATATCTGTTCTTAGATGTGGAAATAAATTTTCCCTACGATTCTTTGCCGCTACTTCTAAAGCAAATTTCCTTATTACTCTTTCTCTTTCAGTCTTACTATGAACTTTATTCCATGAAACACCATACCCGATTTTTAAATATTCGTCTGTTATAAATAGTCATACCAATGTAATTTTTCTCCTTTCAATAATGTTTTTTCATAATAATCAGCCATCAGCTCTGCCTGTATTTTTACAGGACGATTTGTACTGGTTATAATAGGAGATTGATTAATTTCTTTACCTTCCAAATATTAAGTATGCAGTTTCATAATGACTAAACGTTCAAGAACTTCATGAGACACCTTAAACCGACCTGATTTCTTTTCTAAGTAAATGTTATACCAACTTGAAGCTCGAGATAACATATCTACAGGTCTTTCTACAACCATAAAAATTCTACCTTGAAATATTTCTCATCTTGAGAGGGCTCTATCAGAGGAAGGCTGCTGCTTCACGGGCTTTTTGTGTGAGCTCGAAGGATCTACAGTCATTTTTGAACAATCTTTCTAAGAACCTATTAGAACCATGACGATTAATAAATTTTTTATCGGAATCTGTAAGAAAATAAAATTCATGTTTTGGTAATTCAAAATGGCTACCTGTCTGCTTATTATTAGTAGTAGTCATAAACATAATATTAGTAACATCATCAAATGCTTTTTCTTGAATTCTACGTACTCTTCTTTGTATAAGAACCATGCGGGTATCAGTAATTTGTTTACTAAATAGCATCTTTAATTTTATTCTTATTCGAAAAAGAAGCTATAAAAGATAATAAAGTTTTACCATCATTAGCAGAATCTAAATCAGAAACAAAATCATATGCCTTTAACAAAATTTCAATTTGAGTAAGATCATCAATAGAATTTTCAAAAAAATCAATTTTTCGTTTTTCTGCATACTGTTCGTGCAAAATCGCTAATTCAATACTAGTTCTAACAACATCATAGAGCACAAACAATATATCCAAAATCCGACACAAACAATCAATAATATGATAATTATTATGATAAATTTTATTTAATCCTTGTGTAGTAGCCACAAAAATAGGTGTCCCTACTTTGAAGTGAAAAATATCATTCGAATATTAAAAGTTAATTCTCTATCCTTAAAATCCGGAAGGATTCGTTGCCCCAAAATACCAGAACTAAACAATAAATCCACTTCCTTAAAAATATAAAAACCCTATAAAATAGTATTTAAATCATATGCAGCCAACGGAATCCATTGATATAACTCTGTTATACAATTGTTGGATAAATGATCTAATTGAGAAGTAGGAATACAAATACCATATTCATGCCTACACTGGCAGATATGATTTTCTCTTGAAGTATTTTTATCAACTCATATTTTTGTCTAACTGAGCATTCTGCTCTTTACCAAACTCTTGAATAACAAAGATATCCGCAACAATGATATCTCCTCCACTCATTTTAAGATTCTGCATCTATTTTAAATTTCTTGATTGACTGTTCCAAATACATCCCCACGCTTTTTCCAAAAAACACCAGGACTCCATCATATTTGTAGAAGTCAAGTTACTGATACAAATTTCGTTATTAATTCCGGCGGCTCTTTTATGTGAGAGTAACAAATAGAGTCTACACTATATATTCCGTACTGACAGAATTCGAAACCTTGCTGTGAGTTAAAAATGCCTCATCATTACGGAGTAACCTTGACAGCTTCCAATAAAAACTAATAGAAGCCGAATATAAAACGAATCCCACTGCACAGAAATAACCAATGCACAAAACACCTCTACATTAAATATTATACCTATACCGCACCGTCCCCAATATTGATGAGACTCAAACTAGCAGTATTCTCTACCCAAATCCAATCCCTAATTCTTCATTCTTACAATAGAATAAAACAGCTGATCTTGAA
>NZ_FOKY01000016.1 GCF_900112165.1 Brevinema andersonii | reverse complement strand
TTGGAAGCCTAAACCTCCTTTCTTATAACTATAAGTATTGATAAATACAGTAGTTAAACATTTTCTAAACATTTTCAGAAAGGAGAAAATCTATGTCGTCGGTTATGAAGTTAAATTTTCATAAAATTTCTCTTCGTGTATAGGTATATTCTACTCTTAGAGTATTTAAGAAGAATAAGAGGGATGAAAATATCTTATGTCGTCGGTTTTTGTCTTGTTTTTTCCTCCTAATACTGTTATATATTATATCCTTTAAGTCTCAAACTAAACTTTAAATAATCTCATACTAAACTTTACATAACAGCAGTTACCTTTAATTTTTTTATGAATAATATCGGATTTTTTTAAAATTGATAGTGAAAATAATCTTAAGAATTTTCAAAAAAGTTACCTATGATATTTTATTTTATCTTAATAGAATATTATACAATATAGGAATTATTTTAAATATGCCTATATTTTCATATCGTTGTTTTGTTTATTTGGTAAAAATTATTTTTAATGTAGCGCTTTGCAAATTACTAATGATCCCCCCCCCCCCGTTAAATGAGTATTTTATTATTCAAAATAATGCATTTCGTAAGTTTGATTCTAGAGAATTATACATATACGGCAGGATGGAATATTGGATTGATAATCATCTGATGCTTCCTGTCTATCGCTCTGTTAAAACAGGAATACATTTGTCTAATCTGGGGGATATGGAGAAGGTTTTGTAAAAAAGACCTATCTTATAGTCAAAATCCTAGTTCTATAGCAGACCAAATAATCAATATTAAAACCGTTGCATTTTTTTTTAATATAAAGTACAATATCTAGGGGGAAAATATTAGGAATGAATTATGCAATATGTTTTATGGTTTGGGCAGTTTTTATTTATTTATTTGATGATACTGCTTTTTTTTCGTTTCTGGAAGAAAGAGGGTCTGCTGGTATGGACTGCTGTTTCTGTTATTTTTGCCAATATCCAAGTAGTTAAACTAGTTTCTTTATTTGGATTAGATGCTACTTTAGGGAATGCATTGTATGTATCTTCGTTTTTTGCGACAGATGTTATTAGTGAGTTTTATGGCAAATCAGAAGCACGAAAAGCAATGTATATTTCTTTACTAGTTTCTTTGCTTTATCTGATATTCGGGCGATTTGCGGTTTTGTTTCAGCCACTTGAGTTTGATCTTACGGGACATCAGTCTTTGACGATGCTTTTTACTTTTACGCCTAGAATTATTGCTGCGTCATTTATCTGCTATTTTTTATCTCAAACTATCGATATCCATATATTTCATTATTTTACTCAAAAAAAACTGCCTCTATGGAGTAAAAATCTTTCCAGTACTTTAATTAGTCAAGCTGTCGATTCTTTTTTATTTGTTTTCGTTGCTTTTTGGGGAGCTTTTGAAGGTACACTAATTCAACAGCTTTCTGTAGTTCTGCAGATTGCAGTTTCCACTTTTTTCATTAAAACTCTTGTTAATGTTTTGGATATACCATTTTTATATGGTATTCGTTCGATGTTCCAAAAGTTAGGTACGGTTCATGATTGATTTATTACAAGGTTTGAATAACGAACAGAAAGAAGCGGTAACTTACGACCAAGGTTCATTGTTAGTATTGGCAGGAGCAGGCTCAGGTAAAACAAGGGTCATTACCCACCGTTTCGCTTATCTGATCAGGAAACATAACTTGAGAATTCATAATCTTTTATGTGTCACATTTACAAATAAAGCAGCTGGCGAAATGAAGGAACGAATCGGTAATTTACTTGGGGTTAATACAAAAACAGCTTGGGTTCGTACGTTTCATTCGATGTGTGCAATGATTCTGCGTGAGCATGCAATGCATATCGGATTTTCTACTGATTTTACTATTTATGATGCTTCCGATACTAGAAATACTATTAAAAAAATAATGGAGCGTCTTAATATTGATCCAAAAACATACCCTGACAAAGCTGTGATAAGAGCGGTATCCACATTTAAGGAAGAACTAATATCACCTGAAGAATCAGCCCAGATGTCTAGTAATGATTTCGAGCGTGTGTGTGCAGAAATATATATGGAATATCAACACACATTAAAAATTAATCAAGCCATGGATTTTTCTGATTTAATCACTAATACGATTATTTTATTAGAAAATACTCTAGAAATTCGTGAACGTTATCAGCGTCAATGGCATTACATTATGGCTGATGAGTTTCAAGATACCAATAGACCTCAATATCGTTTGTTAGATTTGCTTAGCCGTGAGCGTAGTAATGTGTGTGTTGTTGGGGATGATGATCAATCAATCTATGCCTGGCGTGGCGCACGTGTTGAAAATATTTACGAATTTCAGAAAGAATTTCATGCTCATATTATCCGTTTGGAAAAGAACTACCGTTCTTATGGGCATATTTTAGAAGTAGCCAACAGTATAGTGAAAAGTATTACTGGCCGTATGCATAAAACTCTTAGAGCTGAACGTGAAAATGGCCCTAAAATAACATTAGCTGCTCTTGATGATGACAGAGTGCAAGCTTCTTTTGTATATGAAGAAATGGAACAGTTATTACAGTCAGGCAATTATAAAGATTTTGCTATTCTGTATCGTATGAATGCCCAGTCACGGATTTTCGAAGAAATATTAACCCGTCATCAAATTCCCTATAAAGTCTATGGAGGAGTTCGTTTTTTTGACAGAGCTGAAATTAAAGATGTTTTATCTTATCTGAGAATTCTAGTAAATCCGCAAGATGCTGCTGCTTTTGAGAGGATTGTCAATATACCCAAACGTAAAATAGGAAACAAAGGAAAACAAAAAATCTCTGAATTTGTCCGAGAATATCAGTTAACTTTTGTGGAAGCTTGCACGCGGGCTGATGAAATAAAAGGTTTATCGGGTGTTGCCGTTAATAATTTGAAGCATTTGGGCTCTATACTGCATGAATTATCTGCACTGATTGATGAACTTTTGCCTCTTGATTTGCTTAAGATGCTCTTGGAGAGGATTGGGTATAAAGATTATCTTGTTGTGGAATATGGTCCTAATGAAGCAGAAGACAGATTTGAAAATATTCAGGAATTGGTTAATGCAGTTAAAGTGTTTGAGGAGTTAAATCCTGACAGCAGTATTGCAGACTTCCTGCATGAGGCTAGCCTTCTATCGTCCGGAGATGAAAGTGAGAATAATGAAAATGCTGTATCTTTGATGACCATCCACAGTGCTAAGGGCTTGGAATTTCCGACGGTTTTTGTTGTAGGAATGGTTGAGGGTGTGTTGCCGTTAGCTTCCAAAAGTACCGAGGAACTAGATGAAGAAAAACGTCTGTTTTATGTGGCAACGACTCGAGCTATGAATAAACTTTTTTTAAGTTACGAAAAACGCAGCCTTCGTTATGGTGAATTTATAGAAAATGAACGCTCTCATTTTTTGGATATGATTCCTCAAACCATTGTGGATGAAAAAATAATCTTTTCCGAATCAGAGAGATCATCTTATATCCGTAACAACTACAAAAAAGAACAATATTCTTCCATTCAAAAAAAATCTGTTGCTTCTAAAAAGATAGTAAGTACATCGAAATCTGAACTATATAATGTACAAAAAATAAAAACATTATCTGAATTATCTGTGGGTGATAAAATTATTCATAATATTTTTGGTGTAGGTGTTATAGAATATCTGTCCAGTGCTATGATTCGTGTGAATTTTGAAAAATTTGGTACCCAAGTCCTTATGGGTAATATTTTTTCTAATATTCAAAAAATTATTTAAATATATTAAAGTAGGTGCGTCGTGGGAACAAAACGAATATTAATCGGTTCTGCATTTTATTCAGCAAGCAACATGCTAGGTGCTGGATTAAATATGCTTTACCAGTTTGCATTAATGATTTTCCTTTCTTCGGAAGATTATGGTATAATTCAGCCGCTTTTGCAATTTATTGGGTTGCTTATACTTCCTATTATGGCATATCAATATGCTTTAACAAAACATTTTTCGGTATTACCGAAAAATGATCTGTCTTTTGAATCAATATTAACAGTACGTAATGTGTTTTTTTATATGATTTTTGTGACGGTACTATGGATTTTTTTAGTACCGATTTTTCAGAATGTTTTTCATGTTAAAGACCGGATGATTTTTTATTTATTGTTAGTATCACTGCTCCTTCATTTTCCTCAAGCTCCTTTTATCAGTATGCTTCAAGCTGAAAAACGGTTTATTGCTGCTGGTATTGCGCAGGCTTTACAAGGCATCGTTCGTATAACATTGGGCTTGGTATGTGTGTGGCTTATGCCTAATATTGTCGGAGCGATGATGGGGATTCTTATCAGTAATATTGTATTTGTTATGGGTAATACTATTCCTTATCGAGAGTCATTTTTTATTTCTGTTCCAAAATCTTATAAGAAGCATCTGTTTTCTTGGAAATCGTTATTTGTTTCTTTAGGTTCTGTTGGTTTATTTTCTCTACTTATCTATTCGGATACTGTGTTGGTCCGATCTTTATTGCCAGAACAATCAGCACTTTTTGCCAGTTCTAATCTTTTAGGAAAGGGAATGATTTTTTTAACTACAGGAGTTTCGTTTGTTATTCTTCCTATAATGTCTTCTAAATTTGAAGATGCTCATAAATCTCTATGGTTGGGGTTTGCATGCTTATTGAGTTTAATCGGAGCATATATTTTATTTTTTTATTTTACAGCACCATTTTTAGCTGGTATTTTGTTCAAAAAAGATCCTAATATTTTAGAAGGATTTCAAATATTAATGCCTCAATATAATCTTGTATTTTTGCCCTATCCTTTGATTTATTATTTTCTTAATTATTACTTGATTAAAGAGAGTATGTTTTATCCCTGTATTTTAGGAATTGGAATTATAGGATTATATATAGGGTTATTTTTCATGCACGATACTCTATTAGCTGTCAATTTGGTAATAGGGGTGATTGGTTATGGTATGTTGGGTGTGGTGATTTTGCATGCTTTGCTAACTAAATCTAAGCCGGAACTAATTAATATGCTTGAATCTTTAGATGTATTAGATATAGAAAATTAGTACAATAAAAAAAAGATTTTACTTTTTTTTAAAATATTTTATAATATAAAGAGTAGAAAATTGAGGTTTATGATATCAAGATGAAAAATATGATGCTTTTTAATTTTATATTGCTGTTTTGTTGTGTTTCATGTGTTTCAGATCCTTATCAGAAACAAATATTTTCTAAAAATCTTATGTATACTCGTTTTGATATTGTTATATATAGTTCATTACCCCGTTACAAATTAGAAAAAGAAATAAATAAAATTTGGGATGAATTATCATATTGGTATGTGCAACTTGCTCCTGAGGAAAATGGTAGTCTTAATCTCTTGAATAATCAGAGTTTTCTATCTAAGAATGATGATCCGAAAGCTTATGGTATTATTTCTAATTTTATTGAACAATCAAAAATCATTGCTCTCCAAAGTGATGGAGCTTTTGATTTGACAGTATATCCTTTGATTAAATTATGGGGTATCTATCAACAAGATGATTTTCGTGTACCTGCCGATAAAGAAATAAAAAGAGTATTAACTCATATAGGAATGGATAAAATACATATTAGTAATGAAGGAATTTATTTAGAACCTGGCGTTCAATTAGATTTTGGTGCTATTGCGAAAGGATTTGCTGTGGATAGAGCTGTATCGATGCTTACTAATATTTCGGGAGTTAATGCTGGATTTGTTAATGCTGGTGGTAATTTGCTTATTTTTGGAAGTAAGCCTGATCATACAGAGTGGTCTGTTGGCATTAGAAATCCAAATGGAGGTCCTGTTAGTGAGATTATTCCTATGTATGATAATGAAGCTATTGCTACTTCGGGAGATTACGAACAATTTTTTATTGTGGATAATAAGTATTATCATCATATTTTTAATCCCAAAACAGGATATCCTGTAGATCACAATTTAGCTTCTGTAAGCGTGATTATTAAAGGTTCTGCTGAATTAGCCGATATTTATGCCACTACTTTTTTATCCTTGGGTAAGAAAGAAACTCTTCAATTAGTCAGCAATCTAGGATTACAAGACGAAGTATCTTTGTTTTTTATTGAGAGACAGAAGCATGAATTGAGTACATGGGCTAATCAAGCATGGATGAATCGATATAGCAATTAAAATAAATAAGATGAAATGGAGGTTAAAGAAGATGGGTGCAACGACTGATTCGGCAAAACTATTAAGTGAATTTCCCTATGCAGATAAAGAAAAGTTAAATCAGCGTATTATGATTCATACTTTGATTGCGCTATTATTTCCTATTAGTACAGGAATTTATTTTTTTGGAATGTCTGTTGTTAGAGGGATTGTTGTTTGTGTGTTATCCTGTGTTGCTACAGAATATCTATGTAATAAACTTATGAAACAAGAATCAACTCTAGGAGATTTAACAGCAGTTATTTCAGGTGTTATTATTGCATTAAATATGCGACCAGGCTTAGGTATATATCCTCTTCTTTTAACAGGAATTGTCGGGATTGGTGTTGGGAAAATGATCTTTGGAGGAGCAGGTTTTAATCCTATTAATCCAGCACTTATTGGACGTCTTGTTCCTGTTGCAGGCTTTCCGGCTATTTGGGCTACTTCTATTCGTCCTACTATCCCTTCTCTTATGAAGCATGCAGGTTTATCTTATTGGGAAGCTACTCAATATGTGTGGGTTAGAGATGTTACAAAATTGCCTTTCTATCACAAAGTAAAGCCTGCATTTGATACATATACATTTTCTGATCAGATAAATCCTTATTATGATGTGCTTTCTGGTACCACATATTTAGAAACTGTGAAAAATTGGTACAAAGGGGGTGTGATGCCAGAAGGTATGAACAATACTACTGAATTATTCGATTATGGTATGTTGTTTTTTGGTAATATGCCAGGCGTTATGGGCGAAACAGCAAAATGGGCTATTTTGCTTGGGTTTCTTTATCTTGTATTTACAAAAGTAATTAGCCCTTTAATACCAATTTCTATTTGGGTATTTGCTATGCTATTTGGTTGGGTTTTCGGGGCTATCCGTTTAGGACCTGCAGGTATTGGACCTTTAGGTTTATTTGCCGGTGACCCACTAGTATGGCTTCTCGCAGGAGGTGTTATGCTTGGATCTGTGTATATGGAAACAGATCCTGTGACTTCTCCTAATAATTTAATGGGTAAGATGCTATATTCTTTTATTTTTGTGGGAATTGTCACAGCTATTCGATTAGTTTTTTCATTTCCTGAAGGGGTATCATTTGGTCTTTTATGTGTTAACATTTTATTACCTTTTATCAATAAGCTTTGTGATGAAAATAATCCTCATGCTTCTATCATCAAAAAAACTATTATTTCAAGTTCTGTTATTCTTATAGTAGCCTTGACAGTGATTTTTGCTTATACGAAATTGTCAACTCCTGCTTATGTAAAGAAGATTAAAAGTATGACAGGCGGCAATTTGGCTAATTACGATATTATTGAATTAAATCCTACTACTTATTTAGCAAAAAATAATAGTGAGGAAGTTGCTTATATTTTTGCAGTATCTAGTCAGGGTTTTGGAGGTCCTGTAGATATGTTAGTTGCTTTGCATGGAGATACCATTGTGGACTTAAGTGTGGTCAATGCTGCGAATGAAACAGAGGGATTAGGTTCTTTAGTTTTAGACCTAGAATTCCAAAAACAATTTATAGGTAAAACAATCAAAGATTTACCTGAGTTTGAGCCTGAAGGTGATTTATCTGATTGGTCAAATAAAGGATTTGACACCTTATCAGGTGCAACGTACACAGCATATGCCTTTATTGAGAATATTAAAGAAGCTTTTGCTTTGTATCATGCAAATCAAAGCTCATTACAGGAGAAGTAAATGTCAGAAAAAAATATTGTTATTGGCTCTCCCAAGTTCCATCTTCAAAATGTACTTTCACTAACACTAATTACCGGATTGATGACATTTAGTTTGTTATTTGTATATTATTTTACTTATCAGGAACCTAATCCTTTATTGGATATTCAGGAAATGCTTGGTAAAAAAGCACAGGAATATAATATCATTCAAGAAGAAATGGATTTAGATGGTGAGCCAAATATTTATTGGTCTGTTGTCAGTACAAATGAGCAAGAAATAATGCGTGTATTTAGAGTGAGCTCGGGAGGTTTTGGAGGTCCTGTTGTTGCTCTTGTTGGCACTGATGGGCAACAAGTATTAGCCATTAAAGTATTAGATGCTTCATCTGAAACAGCAGGCTTAGGTCAAAAAGTAACAGAACAAGGATTTCAACGCCAATTTTTAGGTTTAAAGATAGATCAATTACCTATAGATAGGACTGATTGGGGTTCAAAGAATCTTGATATGATCTCAGGAGCTACATTTAGTTCTAGTGCCTTAGTAAAAGATATTAATGAAGCATTTGTTATGTATGATTTAAGTAAAAAAGCTGAAGGGGAAGTCTCATGAATCAAAGTAAATCGGCTTGGACAGAATTAGAAAAAGGTTTGCTAAAGGAAAATCCTGTTTTTGTCTTGTTAATTGGCTTATGTTCTTCATTGGCTGTATCAGCAAATGTTTCCAGTGCATTAGCGATGGGAATTGGAGTTTTAGTTGTACTTACTTGTTCTAATGTATTAGTATCTTTGCTCAGGAATTTTATTCCTCATGCGGTTAGAGTGCCTGCATTTATTATCATCATTGCCGGATTTACTACTATTGTAGAAATTTTAATGGGGCGTTATCTGCCTGTTCTATATGGAATTTTAGGGGTATATTTGCCTTTAATAGTTGTAAATTGTATTATCTTAGGAAGAGCAGAAGCATTTGCAAGTAAAAATGATGTTTTATATTCTTTTCTTGACGGAATAGGTATGGGGTTAGGCTATATCGCGGCACTCACATCTATTGCGTTTCTTCGTGAATTATTAGGTAATGGCACTTTATCTTTTCAGATTGCAGAAAATTTAGGTGTTGTTTTAAATTTCACTCATCCTGTGGTACAAGATCCTAATAATCCTGCCATGCATGTTATTAATCTTTTTGGTGGCGTTAAATATCCTGTTCCTGATGAACAATATTTTACAATGATTAATGTGTTACATATTATTCCTGATCCATTGCAACTTATGAGGTTGCCTCCAGGAGGATTTTTAGTTATGGGATTGTATTTAGCAATAATTCAGCAGTATACTATTCTCAAAGCTAAAAATATGAAGAATAAAAAGGGAGAATAAAATGGCGAATGCATCATATTTTATTATATTTATTATGGTTGTTTTAAGTGGGAATATGGTTTTCTCGCGTTTCTTAGGATTATGTCCGTTTTTTGGTGTGACAAAAAAAACGGAAGATGCTATTGGAATGAGCTATGCTGTTATTGTGGTGCAAGTTATTTCTGTAGCGATTACATGGCCATTATACCATTTGTTACTTGTTCCTTTAGGGTTAGAAGTTCTTAAAACTTTACTTTTTATTCTTGTTATTGCTGCTTGCGTACAAATTTTAGAGGTTATTATGAAAAAAATAGCTCCGAAATTATATAAATCTTTAGGAATTTATTTACCTCTTATTACAACGAATTGTATTATTTTAGGGGTTGCATTGATTGTTATTACCGAAAAACTTGATTATGGTCGTAGTTTATGGTTTGCTTTTGCAGCGTCTTTGGGATTTATGTTGGCATTAATGCTTATGGCTAGCCTATTACAAAGAATCAAAAATGCACCCATCCCTAAGGCTTTTCAAGGATCCCCTATAGCATTTATGATCGCAGCAATTATTTCTATTGCTTTCTTAGGATTTAGTGGATTTGCATTATAAAAGGAGTATATTATAATGATACCATTACCCATAGTGTATAATTTGTTATTTATTTTGAGCGGATTAGTTTTATTAGCGTTATTTTTTTCATGGAGTTTCGCTCATGGAATAGAGATCTATACATGTGGAGGATCTGATGGCTGTAATATATGTCCTGATCAGAATATATGTTCGGTAGAAAATTTATTAATTAAAGGTAAAGAGGAATAACATGAGTAGTGATATTTTATGGCAAGGCACATTGTATCTTATGCTAATTGCAACTGTATTAGGAATTTGTATTTCGATTATTAGTCAGATATTCTATGTAAAAGAGGATCCGCGTACTGAAGCTATCTATAATATTCTACCTCATTTTAATTGTGGTGCATGCGGATATCCTGGATGTATGCCTTATGCAGAAGCATTGACTAGTGGAGAAGATGTGCCTTATACAAAATGTAGGCCTGGAAAAGAAGCTGTAGCTCAAAAAATATTAGCTATTTTGCAATCGGAATCAGATAATAAAGAAATTTCTTCTTAATAGGCTTTTATAGCTGGTTTTTGTATTTTATTATTATTTATCTAATTTAAAGGAGAAGTTTATGCCTAAAAAGAACATTATTACTGGTAGCGCTCCTCAGGGTGTTGGGTCATATTCTCAAGCAATTTTGAGTGATAATATTTTATATGTTTCTGGTCAATTACCTATTGATACTTTAACAAATGAAATGCCAAAAGATATTGTAGATCAAGTGAAGCAATGTATGGAAAATCTCAGAGCAATTTTATCGGCAGCAGGACTTCAATTTTCTGATATTGTACGTTGTGGAGTTTATTTAAAAAATATTAATGATTTTTCTGTTGTCAATGATATTTATAGTTTATATTTTAATGAACCTTTTCCTGCAAGAACTACCGTTGAAGTAAGTAATTTACCGAAAAATGCTTTGATTGAAATAGATGCACTTGCTATAAAAAGTAATTAAAGGATATATTATGTTTAGTGCAGAGATTAGTTTGTTAGAGGCTGGACAAATCACATTAATTGGTATGGGAATGGTCTTATTTGTTTTATTACTTTTAACAGGGATTATTGATCTTTTTAAATATATTCCAAACGGAAAAAATATAATGTTATCTCCTATTAAATCCAGCCCTCGTTTTTTTCAGTCACAGGAAGTCTCTTTAACACCTGAACTTCAAGCAATTATTATTGCTTCTATTTTAGAAGACGTGCAGATTTCTAATTCTAAAAATTTGGTGCGAATAAAAAGTATAAAATATTTTAATTAGGTTTGAGTTTGGAGGTATTGTGATTAAGGTTTATAAAGTTAAAGTTGAAGGGAAAGTTTATGAAGTAGAAGTAGAACTTTTATCTCATAATGACTCTTCTTCTGAAAATAATTCTAAAGTTATGTCAAGTCCTACCGTTTCTTCAAGTAATGTTCCAACAGCCCCTGTTCTATCTTCTGTAGATAGTGCTCAGGGGGAAGCAGTTTATGCTCCGATGCAAGGAAATATTTGGAAAATCTTGAAACAGTTAGGAGATAATGTTAAAGCAGGAGAACCTATTCTTATTTTAGAAGCAATGAAAATGGAAAATAATATTGTTGCTCCAAAGGATGGTAAAATTTCTTATTATGCGGTTAAAGAAGGAGATACTGTCGATAGTGGGGCTTTATTACTGAAGCTCTCTTAGAGGTAAATTATGTTGGAATTATTAAAAAAACTTTTCCTCATGACAGGAATATCATTAATTTCTTTTCAATCCGTTATTATGATTGTGATTTCTTTGATACTTTTATACTTAGCAATTTATAAGAAATATGAACCATATTTATTGTTACCGATAGCCTTTGGGATGATGTTAAGTAATTTGCCTTTTTTTCCTGGAGAAGGGCTGATGGATCCAGGAGGGTTATTATATCAGTTATATGGAGGGATTAAATTAGGAATTTATCCTCCTCTTATTTTTTTGGGGATTGGGACAGTTACGGATTTCGGTCCTTTAATTGCATATCCTAAAAGTTTGCTATTAGGAGCTGCTGCTCAGTTAGGTATTTTTGTTGCTTTTTGGGGTGCGATTTTTTTAGGATTAACGGGATTTGAAGCTGCTTCTATTGGTATTATTGGAGGTGCAGATGGTCCTACAGCTATCTATCTAACGTCAAAATTAGCTCCTCATCTTTTAGGACCCATTGCTGTTGCTGCTTATTCTTACATGGCTCTTGTGCCTATTATTCAGCCTCCTGTGATGAAATTGTTAACTACTAAAAAAGAACGTCAAATAAAGATGCACCAATTAAGAACAGTGTCTAAGCAAGAGAAAATTTTATTTCCAATAGTTGTTACTATTATTGTTATATTATTAGTGCCTTCATCTGCACCACTAGTAGGTATGTTAATGTTAGGAAATTTACTAAAAGAAAGTGAAGTTGTTCCTAGTTTAGTAGACAATATAAAATCTGCGTTATTATATGTTATTACAATATTTATTGGTCTTACTGTAGGAGCTACTGCACGTGCTGATACGTTTCTTAATGTAGTGACTCTCAAAATTTTAACAATTGGGTTATTGGCGTTTGTATTTGGAACAATTGGTGGTGTTTTGTTGGGAAAAGTTATGTGTTTCCTCAGTAAAGGAAAAATTAATCCTTTGATAGGAGCAGCTGGCGTAAGCGCTGTACCTATGGCAGCACGTGTAGTTCAAAAGGTGGGAGCTGAAGAAGATCCATCAAATTTCCTATTAATGCATGCTATGGGTCCTAATGTAGCAGGTGTTATTGGTTCAGCAGTAGCAGCCGGTACATTGTTGAGTTTATTTACAAAGTAGATATTATGGATTATTTGTTGACTCTTAAGCACCTATTTATTGAACATGATCGTTATCTTTATGTTCTTCACGGTTTGCAATTTTCTTTATCTGCAACGTTACTAGCGGCGGTTTTAGGGATATTATTAGGGATTATTTCTGCGTTGTTTAATATTTCTCATTATAAATTTTTGCGTTTTATTTCAATTTTATATACGGATGTTATTAGGGGAACTCCTGTAGTTGTACAATTGATGATTCTTGCAAATGTTGTATTTATTGGGATTTTGCGTGATGTTCCAATATTATTTGTATCATCGTTAGCATTTGGGATTAATTCAGGAGCGTATGTTTCGGAAATTATCCGGGCAGGAATCCAAAGCATAGACAAGGGACAAATGGATGCAGCTCAAGCGTTAGGTATGAGCTACTATACAGCTATGAAAGAAATTATTATACCTCAAGCAGTGAAAAAAATTCTCCCTCCTTTAGTTAGTGAATTGATAACATTATTAAAAGAAACTTCAGTAGTTGGTTTTATTGGAGGAGTTGATTTATTACGTGCTGCCAATATTATTACCAGTCAAACATATAGAGGTATAGAACCATTATTATTAGTTGGTTTAATATATCTTATGTTAACATCAATTTTTACAAAACTAATGAGGCAAATAGAGAAAAGGTTAAGTATTAGTGATTGAAATTAAAAATTTATATAAGGTATTTTCTGGTATAGAAGTACTGAAAAATATTAACACTTCTATTGAAAAAAATGAAATTGTATCAATTATAGGTCCATCTGGTAGTGGGAAATCAACTTTGTTAAGATGTATTAATGGATTAGAGCAGTTTGATCGAGGTGAAATTTTAGTTGAAAATCAAAATATTCATAGTAAAGAAATTGATCTTAATAAAATTCGACAAAATGTAGGTATGGTATTTCAACATTTTAATCTTTTTCCTCATAAAACAGTTTTAGAAAATCTTATTTTAGCTCCTGTTTTAGTGAAAAATGAAAATATCGAATCTGCTACGGAAAAAGCTTCTGTTTTATTAGAGAAAGTTGGTCTTCTATATAAAATAAACGATTACCCTAATAAGTTATCAGGAGGCCAAAAACAACGGATTGCTATTGCAAGAGCATTAGCAATGGAACCGCATTTAATGTTATTTGATGAACCAACATCAGCGTTAGATCCGGAAATGGTTAATGAAGTGTTAGATGTAATAAAATCATTAGCACAGGAGGGGATGACTATGGTAATTGTAACTCATGAAATGGGTTTTGCAAGAAATATTGCATCACGTATTCTATTTATGGACCATGGTGAGATATTAGAAGATAATACTCCTGCCTTGCTTTTTAGTAATCCATCGCACAAAAGGACAAGGGAATTTTTAGAAAAAGTATTACATCATTAATGATAGAGGGTATAATGAAAAATATGAAATGGTTATGGATGTTATGTATTATGGTTGCTGGATGTGGACTGAAAAAGCAGGATATACTTTATGTTGGTACGGATGCGGAATTTCCTCCTTTTGAGTATATAGACCAAGATAAGATTGTTGGTTTTGATATTGATTTAATTAATGAAATTGCTAAATTTATTAAAAAAGATATCAAAATTATGAACATTAGTTTTGATGGACTAATTCCTGCGTTGCAAAGTAAAAAAGTAGATCTTATTATTTCAGGCATGACCATCACAGAAGATAGAAGAAAATCAGTTGCGTTTAGTCAAGTTTATTATACATCACGTGAACAAATGATTATTTTAAATAAAACTACTACCGATATTAACACTCTTGAGGATTTACAAAATAAGAAAGTAGGAGTTGTTTTAGGATTTACTGGAGATATTTTGATTTCAGAAATGAAGTATGTTAATGTAGAAAGATTTAATAACGTCTCATCAGCAATATTAGCATTACAAGCACAAAAAGTTGATGCATTAGTGATAGATTTTGAAACAGCGCATAATTATGTTTCGGTGCATTCGGATTTGAAATTAGTTGCTACTTCAAGCACGCAGGAAGACTATGCTATTGCTCTTAGATTGCAAGATCAAGAATTATTAGAAAAGATAAATGAAGCAATTACAAAACTTAAGGATCATGGTACTATCGGTACATTATATAAAAAATACTTGACAGAATAGAAATGGTAAATAGAAAAAAATTAATTGGTACTATTGTTTTATATATAGCTTCTTTTTGTTGGGGGAGTGCTTTTATTGCTCAAAAAATTTTAGTAGATTTGAGCGTTCCTCCTTTTTTTACTATCGGATTGAGGTTTTCTATTGCAATTTTGTTATTATTTTTTATTGATTTTAAAAAGATAAGTAAATATACCATTTATCATGGTATTGTTTTAGGAATTATGATTTTTTTAGTCTTTTCACTACAAACTTACGGATTAAAAACAATTGATAGTTCCGTTAGTGCTTTTATTACAGGATTAAATTTAGTATTTATTCCAATTATTAGTATTATTCTTTTTAAACATAAAATAAATATGATTCATATTATTGCAGTTTGTATTTCTTTATTAGGTACATATTTTTTTAATATTCGCGAAGGAACACTTTTTATATGGAATACAGGAGTATTTTTAACTTTATTATGTGCAATTGGGGTCGCATTTCAATTAAGTTATGGTAATATTTTTTATAAAGAAGAAAAATATCCTTTCTATTTGGTGATTATTCAAAATGCTACATGTTCTGTAATTGCTTTTATTTTTGGATTTTTTCTTGAAAGTTTTCCCCAGCAATGGACAATGCCTGCTATTTTCTCCTTGATATATCTTGCATTAATTGCTTCATTACTTGCTTATGGACTACTAGCTATTGGGCAAAAATTAGAAGATAATATCATTAAAGTAGGAATTATTTTAGCGATGCAACCTTTATTTACTGTTTTTATCTCTGTCTTCTTTTTTGGTGAAATGTTAACGATTTATAAAATGTTAGGTATTATTTGTATTGTTTTTGCTATTATGTTAACAGAATGGCAGATTATTAAATCCCATCAGTAGATATATCTTCGTCAAATATAAAATCTTCATCTGTAAGATGGATAACTTCTAATACTTTTTCATAATTAGTAGATTTTTTGGAGAAAAAATCATGTTGAGTTGTTTCAACATTCAAACCATTTAAAACAAGAGGATTAATTTCTTTTATTTCAAAAACAGGATCAAATCCAAGATTCATTAAAGCTTTATTGGCATTATAACGAATATATTCTTTAACTTCTGTAGCTAATCCAATATCTGTATAAATTTCGTCAGTATACTTTATTTCATTCTCATATAAATCATATAAAAGTTCATCTAATTCTTTTTTAATTGTTTCTTTTTCAAATTCAGTAAATGTTTTATATATTTCTTGAGAAAGTAATCCAACAAAAATTCCATGGAGAGACTCATCAGCAATTATCTTTTTAATGATATCGCTGCTGGCAACCATTTGACCTTGACCTGCTAGCCACAAAGGTAAAAAAAATCCACTATAAAAAAGATATGTTTCTAAATATACAGAAGCACATAATGCCATATAAATATCTTTTTTCGTTGCATCTGGATTATTCATTTTTTGGTAATAAAAATCAATTTTTTTTGCTTTGTATTGTAAATATTTATCCTCTTCAACCCAATGGAATGTTTCATTAATCTCAGCTGTAGAAGCTACAGTAGTGAATATGGTCGAATATGATTTGGCATGTATGGTTTCCATCATACACATATAAGATAAAACAGACCGACATTGCAATGAATCTACATGATCAATAATTTTAGGCATACCAGTATGACTTTGTAGAGTATCTAAAAGAGTTAACCCGCCTAAAACACGAAGATATGCTAATTTCATTTCGGGTTCTAAAGAATGCCAACTATCAATATCTTTGGAAGGAATATATTCTGTATCAATCCAAAATTGTCTTAAATTCTGCTCCCAAAACATTTCTACATAATCATTTTCTGGTGTATTCCAATTAACTGCTTTATAAATATATTCTCTCATTTTTTCTCTCACAAAGTTATTTTATACAGCGCATGCAAGACATTCTTCAATAGTGGATTTTCTAATACGCGTGTAATATAAAGATTTTAAGCCCAATTTATGAGCATAAATGTATAATCTCACTAAATCTCTAGTAGCATCTGTACTTTTAGTATATAAAATAGTTGAAATACCTTGGTCGACATGTCTTTGGATCACTGATACTAATTTAAGGATCTTTTTTTGATCCATATGATAAGCAGATTTATAGATAAGCATATTGTTGTGGTTCAGATAAGGCATAGGGTAGAATGTAGTGCTATCCCCATATTCACGTACTTCTATGGTGTCTGTAATAGGCATTACCGAAGCGGTAGCATTCAATATATATGCTGTAGATTGATTGGGTGCAATAGCTAATCGATACGCATTATAAATACCATGTTTCATTATTTGTTGTTTTAAGTTATTCCAATCATCCTTAGTTGGAATGCAGATACCTTCAAATAATTCTTTTACTTTTTCTGTTTGAGGGACAATAGCATTTTCTGTATATTTATTGAAATAATTACCGTTGGCATACTCAGATTTTTCAAAATCCTTGAAAGTTTCCCCCTTTTCTTTTGCAATTTCCATAGATCTTTCTAGAGAGTAGTAATTTACCATCATAAAGAAAATATTACAAAAATCTAATGCTTCGCGACTTTCATACATAATTAAATTTTTAGCGAAAAATCCATGTAAATTCATTGCTCCTAAGCCAACGCTATGCAATTCATCATTTGCTTTTTTAATAGAAGGAACCATATTAATATCTGTTAAATCGGAAACCGTAGTCAGAGTATCGATTGCTGTTCGGACAACTTCTCGAATTCTTTTATTTTCCATAACAGGGACAATATTTAAGGAACCTAAATTACAAGAAATACCACGTTTAATAGTATCTTGTTCGTAATAGTTATGTATTTCTGATACTTCGGAAAGTTGCATGATTTCAGTACATAGATTTGAAAATTTAATGCTGCCAATTTCTTTTAAGGCATGTTCTTTATTAGCATTATCTTTGAAAAATAAATAAGGATAACCGCTTTCCTTTTGTGTCTGGGAAATTTTTACTAAGAGATCACGTGCATTAATTCTTTTCTTTTTTACATTTGGATTGTTTACTAACTCATCATACATTTCATTCATATCCATCTCATCAAGATATTGGCCATACTCTAAGAATACAGTATGAGGGTAAAATGTATAGCAGATTTCATCTTTAACAGCTAATTCAATAAATTTATCTGGGATAATTATACCAATTGATAAAGATTTAATTCGAATTTTTTCATCTACATTGATTTTTTTACAGTCTAAAAACTCATTAATATCAGAATGGAATACATTAAGATAAGTAGCGCCAGCTCCTGGTCTCTGACCTAATTGATTAGCGTAAGAAAAAATATCCTCTAAAATTTTCATCACAGGTAAGATTCCTGATGCACGATTATCAATGTCTTTGATAGCTTCACTACGTGCTCTTATTTTGGAAAGATTAATGGATACGCCACCGCCTATAGAGGATAATTTCATTGATGAGTCAATGATATAACCAATATCGCTTAAACTATCTCCCATCTCATCTAAAAAGCATGATACTAATTCTCCGGATCTTTTTTTTCCTGCGTTTAGAAAAGTTGGAGTGGCAGGTTGGTATTCTTGGTTAATAAGTATTTCTGCATATTCTAATGCTTTTTGAAGGTTTCCTTGTGCTAGAAATAAAGCTACGACAGCTAGTCTGTCTTCATAACGTTCTAAAAATTTTTCGCCACTATTGTCTCTAAGAGCATAACTCTGATAAAATTTAAAAGCACTCATAAAAGAAGGAAAGCGAAATTTTTTATTATATACTAAATCAAATACTTGCTTCATTTCCTCTAAAGTGTACATCTCATAAAAATCAATATAATAATCGTTTTTTATAAGATAATCCATTTTTTCTTGTAAGTTATGAAAAAAAACAGTATTTTTATTAACATAATCAACAAAATAAGAATAGACGGCTTCTTTATCTTTTTCGAGCTGGAATTGACCATCTTTTTTGATCATTATTTCGTTATTTAAGTAGATCCATTTTTGAGTTTTCATAGTATTTCTCCAGATTATTTATTGCATATTCGACTTCTTGAGGAGTTCCTGATAATTCAAATTTCATAAAAATAGGAATGTTAAATTGTTCTGAAATTTTGTCTGCTGCTAATCCGTAAAGTGGCCCCCAATTCATATTACCACTTGAACTAATTGATTGAATCTTTGATGCATTATTTTCTGTTTCTAAAAACTTTCTTGTTGTAAGTGGAATTTCGCCAAAATCAGTAGTATAAGTGAATAAGTGTCCTTGATATTCAATTTTCATATCACTTTGAATTTTGATATAAACCCATATAGGTTGTTTTTGTTGTAATTTATTAATGAAACGTTGAACATTGCCTGTTTTAGAATCGTAGTATAAATACATTTAATATTTACCTCTTTATAAATAACAGAAAATATATTTTTATATTCTAGGTATAAAATATAATGTCATTATTTTATAATAAAGTTATTCGTCGAATATTTTCTTATGATATTAAAAATTGAATTATCTAAGAATATTATTTACTTTATAATAAGCCAATATTATATAGTAATATTAGCTTATTATAAAGTTATTTTTTTGATTTGTCAAGAAGCGAAAATTTAATTTAAGTGCTTATTTTTATTGTATTTATAAAAATCAATCCCTTCTAAATTCTTATCTTTTAAAAAATAAAATTATTTTAATATATTTGGTAACATTTAATGTGTTGTTTCCCATAATTTGCATATTAAGATAGCTACAGCTATGTTAATGTAATATGAATAAATCCAGCCAGTCATAACAGATCTATGAGATGCAGCTACTGTTGAAATTAAATTTAATCCTAATGTCCATAATAAAAAAGTAAATATCCCTGCTAAAAAATATTGGAAAATTTTTAAAATTTCTTTATTTCTTGTTTTTAGCCAAGTTATCATACTTATTATTATAAATAACATAAGAAAACGCCATAATTTTAATGATAAAAGAAAGGGAGGAAAAAATTGCAGCAAAGAAGGCATAAACCGTTCAATCCATAATCCAGGCAAAGTAGTAGCGCTATTTAAGATATGGGATAAATATATAAAATAGTGTTTTATGAATTCATATGTATTGCTTATTTTATACAAAGTATGAGATCCTTGTGCTGGATTATTAAGAAAAACAGTATGCATAAAATTTTCATTTCTGCGTGACTTGAAAATATCAATTGCTTCCGGGCGATAAAGAGTAATCATTTGCTTTATTTCATTATAAAATATAATGAACATAAAAACTAATGATATTAGTGCTGTTAAAATAATATTTAAAAATGATCTAGATAGTACTTGAGAAACATATTGATATGTCCATCAGATTTATTAATGATCTGGCACATGTCCATTAAAAACATTAAAGCAATAGCAGGTGCCCATGTATATAATAGATAATACAAAGAACCAAAAAAACTGAAGATAACTGAAATAACTGTAAATCCTAAAATATAAAGTAATAAATTTTTATATGTATAATGTGCCCACAATATTGGATAGGCATATACAACATAACTAATAAAAAAAAGATGACCAAGAGTAAAATAATAAAGATTGCTTGCAGTGAATAAAATTCCAGGATGAAAAACAAAAACAATACCAAGAGCCCATGCATATTTTTTTCCTAATCTATTATAGAATATTAAAAATAATAAAATTAATCCCAATAAATGAAAATATGCCAGAAAGAAACGAAAATTAGCCAACCATTGTGCTAATTCCCATTCTTGTTCGGGAGTAGAAATATATTTTAAATGTTGAGGAATTAGAAAATATAAAATTTCTGCCATATTGTTCCAATTTGATGAAAATAATGATTTATATTCAAAAATATTCTCCTTTGATTCATCTTTTTTAGCAAAACCTTCATTGTAACCTAAATTCGATAGGTGGAGACCTGATTTGACAGCTCGATATATAGGCAGTAAAAGATGATTATCTCCAGGATATTCTGTTTTAGGTTTCAGAAGATCTAAATTGAGAGAACGAGGAGGTGCTTCGAAAGTATTATCTTTGATATAGTATATATTTACGGAAGATAAAATATATCAAGCTTATCAGGAGGTCCTGGAGGATAATTTGTTATTTGCAATGCAGTTGGTAATCCATTATAAATAATAATATGACCCAAAAGAGCAAACAAAACAGCATGTAAGAATATTTGATTTTTTGTAATATATTAATATAACTCATTTATTGTCCCTATACAAATACTTTGAAAGTAATTGGTATTTTATGAGAATATGATATTATTATATTATAAATCTAGTCTTATTTCAAGAGAGTTGATTATAGATACAATCTTATTAAATATTTCTTCTCTTCTAAAAATTTATTGACACAAAATAATAGAATATGGTACAATTTTTATTAATTATTAAGATCTTGACAAAATATGAAAATGAATTTTCAAAGGTATGAGGTAACAATGCATAATATATTTTCTAAGACACTAAAAGTAAAATTATCTACAGTTAAGATGCTAAGTTATTTATATTTAAGCTCTCCCTGTTTTTTGTTTTTGGCGACTTGGGTTAATTGGAAAATTTCTGTTTTTTTATTATCTCTTTCTATACTTTTATTGTTAATAATGTATAGAAATACAGTAGCGGAGGGGGACCTTATAAATATCCCAACCTATATTTTTCTGTTTTTAATAATAGTAGCAATTGTATGGCCATTAGTTTCTGGAATAGGAAATGTTTTTTTGCAAAGTAGAGATTTTGGAGGTCGAAATCCTTTATTTATGGATTTAATAAAATTTTCTTGGCCTGTTATTTATCCAGAAAATGGGCGTGCTATTGTATATTATCTTGGTCATTGGATAGTTCCTGCTTTAATTGGTAAAGTGTTTGGTTGGTATGCAGCGCAGATTGCTTTAGTATTATGGACTGCACTGGGAATTTTATTGATGTTTTTATTTTTATGTTTTTATTTAAAAGTTTTTAATAAATTTTTCATTATTTTTGTTATTATTTTTATTTTCTTTTATGAATTACCATTTAAGTCATTATTTTCTTTTCGAACTTATGATACTTTTACTGTACTTTTATCCAGTTCTGTTCAATTACGTTATATTTTTAATCAAGCTATTGCTATTTGGTTGTTAGGAATGTTATTTCTTCATGAAAAAGGTATGAAAAATTTCATTTTTTTAGCTTCGTCTATTATTTTTTATTCGCCTTATACTTTTATTAGTATTGGTATTTTTATGATTGCGTATTTTTTGAATGATACTATTAAGAACAAAAAAATATCATGGTCAGAAATATTATGTATACAAAATATTTTGTCTTTTATTATCTTTTTTCCAATATTATATCTTTATTTATCTACAAATAGTACCTCAACCGATGGGTTACATTTTTTCTCTTATTCTATTGATAAAATTCCTGACTTATTGTTGTCTTATTTAATTCAGTTTGGGATATTTATGATTTTGATTTTTAATCAATATAAAAAATGCTATTTGTACTGGACAATTCCTATTATTTTCATTGGTGTTTCTTTTTGGGGATATGCTTATGTAGATGCTAATTTTGTACGTACAAATATTATTGCATGGTTTATTTTATTAGTTTTGATGTTAAAATATCTATTAACATCGGTTTCTTTGATCAGAAAGGGAATCTTGATATTGTTCATTGTGATTACTTTTAGAAGTAATATAAGATTTTTTTATAATCAAATCAAATATTTTATTGTTTATGGTATAGCACCTCTTAAGGATTGTTTTAGTACATTTAATCGCAATGATTTGAACCTACAAAATGATAATATTGCTCGGTGTGAAGGACTTGCTTTTAAGGGAGAATATCCTATTGGATATTGGATATTAATGACTTTTACAACAGAAAATCCTCAAGATACTATATTTTTTAAATACTTAGCAAAATCTAATTCTGATTAATATATTACTTTGAAAATATAAAGCTATTAACTAAATAAAAACTAATAGAATAAAACCTCCTCGTTTTCAAGATCAGCTGTTTTATTCTATTGTAAGAATGAAGAATTAGGGATTGGATTTGGGTAGAGAATACTGCTAGTTTGAGTCTCATCAATATTGGGGACGGTGCGGTATAGGTATAATATTTAATGTAGAGGTGTTTTGTGCATTGGTTATTTCTGTGCAGTGGGATTCGTTTTATATTCGGCTTCTATTAGTTTTTATTGGAAGCTGTCAAGGTTACTCCGTAATGATGAGGCATTTTTAACTCACAGCAAGGTTTCGAATTCTGTCAGTACGGAATATATAGTGTAGACTCTATTTGTTACTCTCACATAAAAGAGCCGCCGGAATTAATAACGAAATTTGTATCAGTAACTTGACTTCTACAAATATGATGGAGTCCTGGTGTTTTTTGGAAAAAGCGTGGGGATGTATTTGGAACAGTCAATCAAGAAATTTAAAATAGATGCAGAATCTTAAAATGAGTGGAGGAGATATCATTGTTGCGGATATCTTTGTTATTCAAGAGTTTGGTAAAGAGCAGAATGCTCAGTTAGACAAAAATATGAGTTGATAAAAATACTTCAAGAGAAAATCA
>NZ_FOKY01000015.1 GCF_900112165.1 Brevinema andersonii | reverse complement strand
CCTGGTACCTGTATTGTTCAAGGGGTCAAGTCCTGACCAAAACTCGGCTTTATCCTTCACCTCTTGATTGACCGATGCTTTAATCGATAATTTCACTGTTCCCTCCTCAAAAGGATATTTTCCTTATGTTTAACGGACTTTAATAAAGTAATTAATAGTTAGCGAATAGGGCCTTGTTTCTTCTGCTCCGCCTTCTACGGGATAGCTAGACCGTTTCGTTCCTAAGTCTACCGATTCCGTTTGCTTGTATTGTCCATATTCTCTGAACCCATTTAACTTTCCATAGTAAGCAGAACCATACCGAGGAAAGTCGGTAATTCCATGGCTATGACTTCCTATAGTGAGATCGTGAGCATGGTTTTGGACTTTACAGTCCTGCATCACATTGATATCCGTTCCTGCAGGAGCCTGCCTTAAAAATCTTCCTCTGTCTGTCATATCAGGAAGTTTCAGGGTCGTGTCATTCACAATGAGAGATGGTATTTCTTCGGAAAAAAGTGCGTACAATTCAGGGTATTTCTCTTTGGGTAGCTGACGTCCGTCCATTAACAGCCATGAAGATGAAGGAGGATTTTTCCTCATCATAGCTTTTACTGTGCCGACAGGATTACAGATATCGTCAATAAGGGGCAGAGTAAAAATCCGAGATGCTGGAGTTATGCTGACAATCCCTTGAGGATCCATATGAATTGAGGCCAGAACAAAATATTCGCTCGATAATTGGGAACTAACAGACACGGAAACAGAAGGGATCCACGTTGTATACACTGTTTTTCCTTCCGTATTCGTTGCGGGATTGGTCTTGAGATAGACCGGTTTAATACCTAGAGATACTGTTTGTGTATTAGCTGTAGGAAGGTAGTCATTGAGGTTTACCGATTTTTCTTTATCAAGAAATAGGCGTTCTCCTGACCGGTTGTATGCTAGTCCCGGCTTCACTTTAACCTCCATACTGCTGCTCTTAACCACTTCAAACCCATGGATAATGCCATGACCTAATATCTCGGAAACGATGCTGTTTCTTATCTTATCAGGGTAGGAAAAGGATTCATTGAGATTTTCTGGGGAAACAATTTCCCCCTTATAGTAATGATGCTTTGTTAAGTTTGCCATATCTTTTATCCTCCTGCGTCAGGATGATGTGTGTGCTTCTTCGCCCAAGGATGGGCATGGAAAAAGTATTTCTATATTTTTAATCTTTAATTATAAACCCGCTATGCGCTGGTTTGTAGAGATGGATCACTCGTTGAATATATGTTCTTTCTTCTTTCATCAACGATGTTTGAAAGGCTACAATGAAGAAAAACCGATCTAAAGGCGAGCCTAATATGGTTGTTTTCCCTAATTTTTCCCGAACATTCCCCAAGACCCATGTTTCCCGAAAAAGCTCGCGGATAACAAAGGGTTTATTGGTTATTCTTTGGATTAATGCAGTAATCCCTGAGTTTGTGGCACTCTGCTTCCGGAATAGATAAGCATAGGTGACACGGTTTCGGTAAGACGCTTCGCTCTCTCCTTGCAGTCGAACAATATCTCTATCCTTCGCGATATGCTCAAGCAAACTCGTGTCTTGCGGAAATCCTTGACTCACAAACTTTATGACTGTTTTATCCAACTTGTTAAACTGCATAGCGATAGCCGTAAACAAATCCCGGAATACCTGCGACGTTGCATAAAGAGGGATGTTAAGAGAAATAAGGAAGGCGATAAAGTCATTCATTGATTACCTCTACCTCCAATATCCCTTTTCGGGCAATCTGAATATTTGCAATGTTTATTGTTCCTGGACGAACAACCGTTGCTGCCTTAATATTTTTTGATTGGAAAACAGTAGCAACCAATTCTGAAGGTTCAAAATCTTTGCCTATAGGCATGTTATTAAAGAAAGCAGTAATGATTCCCTTTACTTCTTCGGTATCGACAAAAGAATGAGGGTCTGCCGTGATGGAAACAATAGGATTAATAAAAATTTCTTCCGGAGCCTTGACTAACACATCGGTTCCAATCGGTTTATGAGCATCAATAATTTTCTGTACTTCGGAAATCACTGTTTCCGAAGGCTGTGTATTGCCTGTTCCTGTAATGACAACGTCGACTGTTCCCAAACCTCTAGCTGTCGCAATAGGCAATACGTGTTCAATTCCTGGAACTTGCTTAGCCCAGGCAATGTATGCAGCGGCATTGGCACCGCTTAATCCTTGCCACTGGGCCAAACATCGCTCTCTCAGAGAGTTGTCACTTTCTCTATCTAACCCTATGGTTTCTAACCAGTCTGATGCGTTTGTTACAGCGTCAATTCCAGAAATCGGAGTCAACATTTCTGTAATCTGTCCTGCTCCCACGTTATAGGAACTTCCAGGATTTTCAGCAACCACCCATACTTTCATATTCGTTTGTCCATCTTTTAAGACTATACTGTCTTTTACACGATAGCGTAACACTTTTCCCTGTGTGTTGGGTTTCGTGGCCACTACTTTGTCTTTGCTAATGGTAAGATTCCCTGTTGTATCTGTACGGGAGAATATAACATATCCCTCAGCAGATTGGGATTGTATTCTATGAAGACCTACTTGCTCCGCATGTTGGTCCAGCCAATTTCCTGAGGCGCTATGCGTAAAGAGATTGGGAAGGAGATGATTTAACGATTCATAAATATGGAAAATAAAGGCAGCTACCGTTTCCACGAACAGGCGGAATACCCCGCCCGTATGGTAATTAGTGATTTGGGGGATGGTTTTCGCAGTTTCATTGATAATCTCTTGGGCAATTTCTTTTCTTGTTTTCTTCATAAACATCTTAGGCCTCGTATAGAGTTATTTCTTTATCGAGAGACAGGATAAGGTTAAGGGAGTTGTCATCCACTAGAGTCAAAGTGATAGACGCGGAAAGCACCCCCTCTTTATTTAAGAAGGTTTTTACTCTTACGGACCCTTCTTTGACTCTTGGTTCCTGTTCTAATGCTTCCTTAATCACAGCTTTCAGTTCCAGCAAGGTTCCTTCATCTGCCGACGCATGGATGTAACGGAGAAGTCCCGACCCAAAGCTTGGGTCATAGAACAACGCTCTCTTATCTGTCATGAGTCTCGTCTTAATATCCTGTAAAATACATTCTGTTCCTGAGACCAACCCTATGTTGTCGTACTCTAAGCTAATCTCTCCTTCTGTAGTGAGTGCGATATCGGTAATTTTTACCATATTAATCTCCCAAGCCCATGATGGGCGCGCACTGCACCCGACAGGGATGTCAAGGGTGCATGTGTCCCTTTAATCCTTTAATAATCTAATAATCTGCTAATGTTCACGGACAAAGCCTGCAGTTTTGTCACATCATCAGGACTCAGGGACTTTCCGTCTACCGTCTTTACTAAAGAAATCTTGCTTACGATATCCTTTAAGAGCTGAGCCAGCGATGTATCACTGTTCTTTATGCCTATAGTCCCATTGCTGTTAAGGGCAATTTTTGTTGTTCCGGATCTTATTTTTATATGGCTCCCCATCCGTATTTCTGAGTTTCCAGACTTGACCATCAGAGTATCCTCAGGAGCATTTTCTTTTGTAGAAGTACCCATCACTGCTGCAATAATGGGGTCATTCCTGTCTCCATTAAGGAAATTAAGGAGAACAATCGCCCCTTTTGAGGGAGACATCCAAACACCTCCTTGCGCCGTGCCCCAAAATTTTGGAATAGAAACCCGGGTATACACTGTTTCCGTCTCTTCTCCCGTATTTGTTAATTCCTTACAGTCGCAGGTATAATTCTTGGTATCTATACTTGATACCTTTGCTAATACGGGAAAGGCATATTCCTCTATAATATTCCGTATTACGGTTTCTAACTGTTCTAAAATCACAAAACCTCCAGACGCATGAACGCTTTCATTGTAAAGTCATATGTTATCGCTTTCACCCTATATTCCTTACCTTTTAACCGTACTCTATCTCCTATTTCTATCTCTGGAATAGGAAAAATAACAAATTGTACCCTCCCAACACTGACTAACACATTATCAATAATAAAAATATTGGCCTTGTGTTTTCCCATATTGTCTGTAATTATTAGTCTATTTTGGGCATTTAAATAGCAGTATAATGGCCTTCTAAGAGCATGAGAACAGCTTTGTAAGAGCCTCCGGGCGTTGTCTTCTTTGTTCCCTTTTAGTACAATCTGCCTTGGGGTAAAATCCTCTGTTCTGTATTCTAGTTTATCCGTCAGTCTTAAGAACACATCTTGATAAGACGTATCTTTGAACGTCTCGTTCATGTCCTTATCATCAAAGAGATGGTAGGATGCTTCAATAATGATGTCTCTCGATGTTGTCATCACTGTTTCTATACTACCAGAAAAAATAAGAACCTTTTTTTTATTATTAACAGAGACAGTAATGCGGCATATATCTCCGGAGTTCATTTCTATCTCGTTTGCGAGGAAATAGTGTTTCTTTATCCTTATACTGGCAGTCTTTCTTGTACTACCTACCGTGTTTATAACAGTAAAACTAAAATTTCTCCTAAGATTTCTCCCTGAAACTGTTAAGAATGTTTCTACTTTCCATACAGTATTCATGAGAGATAACTCGCAGGTGTAAATTCTTCGAAGTTCAAGAGGATTTCCATAGATTCTCCTTGATTATTCTCCGAAGAGGACAAGGATTGGAAAATAACCTTTCCTATATTCCGTGCCATCGTATGTTTGTTAATTAAGGTATAAACCTTAGGCACGCCACTATTGGCATCGTGAAAAAGTGTCTCCAATTCTTCCAACGCTTCGTAAACCGTGGTATTTTCCGTGGGCAAAAGAAGTAAACGAAGGGACACTTTCTTATCCTGAAATCCCCGCATCACCTTACGAGGCGTTTGGTTTCCTTCTGAATTGCTTGAGTCAATTAAAATTTCCCCATTGACGCTCAAGCTTTGAAAAACTCCTGGGAGCATAACATCTCCCAATTTTATGATACCGCTGCTATCGTCCGCTTTTAAGAGCATCTCTACCTCCTCGCTGCATTATTGAGTTGTAAGATAAAGTCGTTGAGGTCGGAAATAACGCCGTCCGCTATCTGCACAGTTTCTATATTAATAACTGTATTCGTGGAAGGGGTTGCTTGTGGTTTAAAAACTTGCTTAATGCCCGTATTTACTTTTTCTGCTAATGCTTTCACTCTTGGGAATGAGGGGAAATGAGAAAATTCTTGAGCATTAGCGTGGAGAAAGGCTCCATGCTCAGAAGGCAAGGATGGTGAGATTGGGAATAGAGTGCCTGTACCGGGAATTTGAGGAATTGATGACGTTTTCGGTATCACTGTGTCCGGTATGGGCTGCTTAAGGATTTTAAAGAAGCCTTTAACTTTCTCCATAAGCCAAGTAAAAGCGGAAAAGACTTTATTAATGCCCGCAAGGACAGCATCCAGAATAGGATTCATGCCTTGAAATGAGGTTTTCACCCTTTCCCAGTTTTGATAAAGGAAAAAAATACTGGCGACTACTGCTCCCAAGGCTAGTGAAATCGCCATGAGAGCCGGATTGGCCGACACAAAGGCTACGGCCGACATTACACCTGCTTTGAGCATACTTCCTCCCATGATGAGGGCATTCTTGCTGGCAAGTATCATGTTAGGAATCAGTTTCCCCGACATAAGGGCAGAAACAAAGGACTGTACGCCGGCAAAAGCTGTTTGCGCTGCTGTCAAACCATGTGTCACTAAGGTGAGGGCAAGGCTCTTCGTCATCAGGAATCCGACCGCTAAAGCTCCAGCCGTCAATACGGACACCGTTACGACTACGGCTTTAGCAAAGAGTTTATTTTCATTAATTAAGGTGGACAATCCTCGCACTAAGATGTTTACTACCCGGAGAACCTTGTCCATTGCAGGCAATAAAACGTCGCCCAATCCTTTTCCCAGATTGGAAAAATTATGACCTAATATCGATAACTGGGACTGAACAGTTTGTTCCATAATTTTCTGAGCCTGTGCTGTTGCTCCTGAGGAATTGAGTACTTCTTGATAATTGTTATTTAAATCTCCCATCTTTCCGATAAGCAAATTGACTCCCTTAGCGGCCTCTAAGCCAAATATTTTATTAATCGTGTCGGCGTCTGCTCCGACCTGAGCCAAATTCTCTAGCGTCTTGATCAAGTCTAAACCGCCGTCCTTTGCATAGACCATGTTATATCCGAGTTTTTCAGCTCCCATGGAAAGTTTTGAGGTCATGGCGTTAAACGCCGTGCCTGCCATAGAGCCAGCAAGTCCTAAAGTATTGAGTTGTCCCACCACTGCGGCTGTTTGGTCAAAAGAGACACGAAACGCTTGTGCCGAAGAAGCCGCATATTTCAAACCCTCGTTCAGCTGTCCGAGGTTAGCAATTTGGAATAGTTGCTGGGTTTTGGTCACTGTATCTGCTAATTTGGTCATTTCTGTATTGGCATCGTGGGCTTTATTGCCAAAGTTGTTGTACAAGGTTCCTAAAAGGGCAGTAGCTGTAGTAGCATCCCCCATCGTGGCCGTTGCTAAGGCTAAGGCTTGGTTCGTCCCCGCAATGGCTTGTTCGCCCGTCAATCCTGCCGAGAGCATATGATAGGCTCCCTGCAAATATTCTTCTGAACTTTGTTTATGGAGACTGCTCCAAGAAATCGCCGCTCTTTCTATCGCCTTGGTTGAAGAAAACACGTCTTCTGCTGTACCCGTAAGCAAGGTTTTTACAGAAGCGAAAGCGGTTTCGAAATTGGCCGCTTTATGGGCCGCGATGCCTAAACTCGCGCCTAAGGCGAGACCTAAGCCCAAAGAAGCTTTCTTGAGTTTGTTGAGACTTTGTTCCGCTTTCTCCAAATTCTCAAAACTAGCCACTACTTTCTTCAGGGGTCCTGTAATCTTATCTTCCAGTTCTACAATGAATTTTGCTGAATTTTTTGCCATGCTATTTCTCTCCTAAACAAGCCGCTAGGGCTCTTACGACAGCAGAGAAAATAATATCTTCCCATTCTGCCATGACTAATCGGGCTCTTTCATGCTGGGAAAACATATCCTTGTCTTCCCGTGTATCCTGTCCTATCACGTAATCTAAAGGATTGTTCCGAGGAAGAATTAATTCTTCCCCTAAAAATGCTTTTACCCGAGCTTCCATCACCTTAAGGGGAATAGATCGGAGATTTTTTAAATCTCCAACGCCGTAAAATTTTCCTCTGCTCCCATATCCTTTATTAACTCAGCAAAAATATCCCCCACCGCTAAAGGTTTTTCCTCTATATAACCCATCAATGTATTATCTATAGGATAAACTAAGAGTTGGGAGAGGAGTTTTTCCACGCGTCCGGATGCTGTTCCTTTGCCTTTTAACGCTTGGTCTTGAAACAACAACAATTCTGCCTTATTCGGCTTTCGGAAATAAAACTCCTGCCCTGCATCATTTGCTATCTTAACCACTCGATATCCTGATGCTTTAGCATCCATCACTTCTTTGGGCCATATGTTTTCTCGATTACTCATAATTTCTCTCCCTAGACCCAAGGATGGGTCTGTACTGTGCCGCACAAGGATGTGCCTAGGCACAGTATTTCCTTATTTTTTAATCATTGATGATGAAAACTGATTTTTTCTATTCTTTTCTGTTCTTCACTGTTCCAATACACGCCGTATTCAATATGGACGGTAATCACTCCCGCATAAATATCCAGTTCGCCTGCAGCAAAAATATGTTCTGTCTGCACAACGTCCCATGTTGTCACCATATCATGAATGGCGACCTTCCCAGGAATGAGTTTCAGGATCTTATGGATATACAAAGAAATACTGTATCTATCTGTTGTCCGAATATGAATCATCATGGGCTGGACAACATCCCATTTTCTTTGGACTTTAATAAAAGAGTCTCCTTTATCAAAGACATTATCCCAATGCCATGCAGGCGTGAAAACTGCAGGTTCCGGTAAAAGAGAAACCCAAGGCGGTGTATTGTACTCATTATCTCCAATCGCTGTGCAGTAAATAAATTCCTCGGAAATGTCGGTTGCTTCAAGAACAATGTTTTTGAGAATTTTTTGAAATTCCGCCACCATCTTAATCTTCTCCCAAGATTTTCTTCAAATATTCCAAGGTCAAATCCGTCAGTTTCCGATGATCCTCTTTACTGACCCCTAAATAAGGACGGGCCAACATTTTATGCGTTCCTTCTTGAAGATAGCGGGAATAATTCATTTTATCTTCAAGAATAATCACTCCTTTTCTCCATAGGCTCAGGTGATAACCGACGGACCGATGCAGCATGCCCGTTCTATAAAGGAGAGATCCGCTGGCTTTTGTTTTTTCTAAATTCCTTAAGGTAGAAGGAGATAAAGGGGTCCATTTTGTTCCATCCGGAGCTGTTTTTGTTTTCAGGATGCGCATTCTTGCCGACCGCGTAAGCCAAGAAGCGAGCGCATGACCTAAAACGGGGCTTTGTTTCATATCCGTATTTCTTAGTTTTTCCAAAATCTTTTCTATTCCCTCAATTTTTGTTTCTACCATCCCTGATTCCCCGGTTTCATTTTATTAGGCGGGAAATGGGAAGATACTTTATTCTCCACCGAAGGCATGGGGGTATTTTCTATACTCAAGCCCAAATCTAGTTTTCCCAAAGCAATCATTTCCAGTTGTTTCAAGGCCGTATCCCTATTAATTTTAATCGTGTTATCCGAACTGCCTTCCGTTAAGCCTTTCCGAGACATGAGGCTATAGAGACTAAGTTTTACACAGATATCTCGAAGCGAGCGAGGCACCACAGGCAACGGAAAATTTTCTATTTTCACAAGATAAAGGTTCATTTCGTCGGTCGCCCGCATGATCGCCGATTGGATTCTGTGGTTGATTATCTCTTTGCTTTCCGTGCTCAAATCTCTCGCCCAACCTTCAATAGCACTAGATTTACAGGCTTCGTACAAATCTTCTTGGGAGCAATACACAATTTCTTTATTTTCTTTCATGATCCCTTTCGTTATTCTTATTGCTGACCTTATAGGTATTGACGGCAGGAGGAACCGAGCCTCCGAGAATAGGCTTGTATGACTTTCGCTTTCTCTGCCGCATGCCGTCTCTTTTGTATTTTTATTTAACTAATGACATTTTTAAATAAATATCCGGCTTCATAATTAACCACGCTCCAACCAATGCGTTCGTCAATAGCGACCACGTCCGATGTTGTTCGGTCATCGTAGTAAGAACGCATCGCGTTATAGCCCAAGGGAGCCCGTATGGTAATCCCAAATACGGGTTCATCTAAGGTATAAATAGTATCTGGGACATAAGCGAGAATGACGTTTTTGGACCAAGTGAAGTCGAGTTGTTGGCCGGTATTCACCATATTATCCGCGATAATCACGCTATCGATTTGACAAATTTTCCCAAAGTCTTCGGGGGTTAAGCCCGTTTTTAAGGATGTCATGGGCATATGGGCTAAAAGATTGTCTTTTCTTCGTAATACCTGCCATACGGGGTCACTGATCACCATTTTGTTGGGATAAAATCCTGTTTTGCTTTTCACCGCCTGCCGGGCTTTTTGGATTTGCGCCACAGGGTCTGAGGATTCGTGGCTCCACGCATTGTTTCCTGTTGGAGTCGAAGTGTTTCCGGAAGGATATTGGGCAGCATCCGACACAGCTTTTACTTGCTCGACTTCGATAGAATTAAATAAGCGTTCATAGGCTCGGGTGAGTCGTCGTTCTGAGGCTAAAAGACCGGCTTTGACAACGTCTTCGGCAGTGACCATATCGCCTCTATCGACGGCAGACTCTACGGTATAACGGTAGGTGGCAATATCCGCCCAACCTTCAATATTATCTTTCACCCGTTTCGGTTCAGCTCCGGAAGCTCGACGAAAATCCTCTGTTTTGAGAAAGTCTTTGCCGAATTTGGCGACTTTATAGGAATCTCGAGCTACCTCCGCTTGATACAAGGGTAAAAGGTTATAGGCAAATTTTCTCTGGCTCGCATACCCGTTCGCAATCCGTTCCAACACAGCAGGAATAGGCTGGTAATTATTTATTATAGACATGATTATAATACCTCACTTATTTTTATTTTAAGAGGACACGGACCAGTCCTTCTTTACTGGCCGTTAAGGCTTTACAATAGGCGTTAGGAACGGCACTGGATTTAGTAGCCAAGCCTGAATTGTCTCCCGTTACCCAATCACCAGCGGAAATATTTTGACTGTTGGCTACTTTAACGGTAGCCTCGCCTATCGTGAGGATGCTGGCCACATTCCCCTTGCTGCATGCATGCGCGGAAACGCCGCTACATCCGCCTAAGGTTCCATCCTCTTTGACAAAAACCCCTTCGGGGATATCAACCGCAGCCACAACACTGCGGGTCCATATATTGATATAGATACTCATAAACAATGACCTCACTTACTTAAATTTTGTTTGGCTTTCTGATAAGCCTCCATTCGGCTCAATCCGCCTTTGCACAGTTTTTCCACTTCATCCGCGAACTGTTCCGTATGTTCCCAAGGGATATTTCCTTCGCTGAATTGGGCCAGCCCTTGATGTCTTTGTTGGACAGGAGCTTGAGCGATACGGCTGTTGGTTCTTTGGGGTTCAGCATTCGGTAAAAATTCTGCAAAAGCAGCCACTGCTTCTTCAGGGGTTTTGCCTAGCTGAACTAATTCCATGGCTTTTTCTCGCAAATTTTTGGCTCCTTCTTCGTCCAATGTTTTTGTTTCCTGAACTTTCGCTATAGCGGATTCTAATTGTTCCTTATTCTCCTGGGCTTCCCGTTCCGAAATCAGGCGTCTATTTTCTTCTTCTAAACGTTTTATCCGCTCCTGAAGTACTGCTATTTCTTCTTCCATTATTTCCTCCTTCCCGTTATGATTATTGTGATGCATGTTATCTTCCTCAATATCTTCCTGATTGCTTGAAGAAAAACAGACCAAACCATCGTCCTGTTCGGCAAAAGCCAAGGCTTCCTGCAAGGTTCCTAATCCTGGTATGGCAGGACGGGATGCACCTAACGCTCCAACATGACGGAGGCTATATTGACCCTTCGTGGGATTGGCCTCAGAAAAGGGTAAGAAAAAGCTTGCGGATACGTTTTTAAACAGTCCTTCTGCTACTTCGTTCTTAAAGCTTTCTGCTACCTGAGAAAAAGAAGCCAACAGGACATCGCCCTCTGCTTTGAGTTGGTCGACCCATCCCAAGGCCGGTTCATCATGATTCGGATGTCCTTTCACCAAAGGGGCAGAATTGGGATGATAGGTTTCTTCTAATTCCTTCAGCATATGGGGGGTAATATCATAATTTCTCCCCGAAGAATCTTTATATCTTCCTACCTTCAAGATAGGGATCATTTTTGTCATAAGTACCTCACTAACTTAATAGGGTCTTTCCTCGAGCTGCCTTACCGTTTCTTAAGATATTTTCCAAAATGAGGAATTCTAACTCAACGCTGAGACCTTTATCATTTTGGGATGCATTATCGGATATTTTGGTAAACCGAATGCCTTGTAAAGTTTCCGTGGTTGCGGGGATAATGCTGTCAAATGCATTGGCATACAGAACATTAATTAACACGTTTCGGGGGTCCAAGTTCAGGATACCGCTAGGGATAGCCAACGCTAACACCTCAAACTCTGTTTTCAGAATCGAAAGTTTCCCCGATGCCGACCAATTTCCTTTCGCATATCCAATGGGCATTCTTCCTTTCCCATAAACTGCTTCTGCTTCCAAAGTTTCTTCATAAGAAATACTTTGCGCAGAAAAGATCATAGGCGTATAAGGAGCCAGCGTAATGGTAATATCGCCCCAATCCCATTGTTTTCCATTGACCATGATAGACATATTAATCCTCTCTTCTCTGATGATATTTGAACATAAAATTAAGAACAATCTTACGGATAATAGGAATGCCATACAGAGCAATATTAATCTGCACTCCATTATTAACGATATCCTGTCCCTTAGGCATCTCTACCACAAAGTCTTCGATCTCTTTAGGATTCGCAGCGGTCATCACCGTTAAGGCCATGCGTACTTCAGCGAGTAAAGATTCGAGACCGCTTTTGTCTCCCGGCGCTTGGATATAAGGTAAACTCGCTCGGCGCGCTAATCTTATCGCCTTGAACACTGTTCTTACCACTTCAATAAATCGATAATCCGAAGTGTCGCTCGCTAAGGTGCGTCCATTCGTCCAGAAATATCCGTTTAAGCCAGGATAAGTTCTCAAGGTAATCAACCGCGCTTCATCCAAGGTCCGAGACTGGTGGTTCGTCCAGTCTTTAGGTAGCTGAATATGGGATAAACCAAAATGTTTGGTAGCTCCTATACTTTGGTTCACCGATGCTTTCGTTAACGTCCCTGCACACAAAGCAGCAGCTGACTGATAGTTTTGCAGAGGTTGGCATACAACGGATACAAAACGGGCATCAATCTTCTTGAATTCTTTTACTTTCTGGGATATAGCTTCCGAAAGACTTTTGGTGCTGTCTAAACCCGTTTCCAAGAGAGCAAAGAGAGGCTGGTGCTGGTCACTAAACAATTTTTCCGTGTACGCCTCCCATTTCTTTACATCCTCTGCACCCAACTCTTGGCACACAAAGACGAATTCCGGATGGTATAGCTCTAACGCCGTATCCAGCGCTGCTTTCAAGGAATTGAACGTCGATGCTGGGGCGGTAATTGAAAAGCTCCAAGAATTTTCCAGGGTTAATGTCCCTTCAGGAAAGAGAATACTGATCCCTAATTCTTTTGAGAAAATGGTTCTATTAGTAGGAACCAACACGGTTTCCTCTTTGTTGCAGTCCCCAAAAATTTCGATCCATACTTCTGCTGTTCCTGCCTGTCCTGGGGTTACCGTGACTACATTCACCAAAGCGGAACATAAAGGAGACCCCGAAACGGTGAGATTCCCGCTTCCCTTTTTCTTGACACTGCCAATGCTTCCTGCTTGGTCCGCTTTCGAGGGAACGGCAATAATACTCACATCAGCCATATTCTCCTGCATCTCTGTCAAGCGGCGGGGAAGATTCCCATAACCTAATACTTCTTCCGTTTGGGACGTTTTCCCCAAAGATATAGGGAAATTCACCGTTCCTTTACTGCATGTTCCCACAAGAACGGCAACCGGTTGAGTATTAGGACTCAAGCCACTCACCCCGTCTGTGATTTTTTCTTCTACACTCGACCACATTTTTCTTTTACCTCCCCTGCGTCAGGATGACGCATGTACTTTTGCTTCCAAGGATGGGAAAAGCAAAAGTATTTCCACAATGTATTTTGATAAAATATTTTTTCTTATTCCTTGACTTCTCTCTCTCTCTTTTTATGCGATAATTAATTTAAGGAAAGCAGAGAGATGCTTTCTTTTTTTTATTTTCCTAGCACACCTGTTCTCAATCGCTTTAACTGTTGGACCTCTTCAATGGGAAATAAACCCACCAGCATGGGCAAGAAAGATGTTTCTCTATGATATTCTACCAACCCACACCAAGGTTGGCGGTCGATATTAACAAGGTAACGTTTTTTCCATATCACGGTTTTGTTCTTTTCTTGCCGCTCTAATTGAATCCAAATTTCAGTAGGCTTTTGCAATATCTCTGTTAACAAAGGCAAGGCTCTGCTCCGTATATCCCAATCTTTCTCCATGTGTTCCACCAAATATTCAGGATTAATAAACACAGGACTGCCATATTGATCCATAATCCTATGATGGGTTAATTGGTTTTCCAAAACTTCCATCGCCTTATTTTTTCTCAAAGACCGGGGCTTTGCAGAAATATTATTTTTTTCCGTATCCCAAGGAGTGAGTGCTCGTCCGCCTAAAATTGGGACTCCGAACCCAAACTCTTCTTTACTGTTTCTTAAATCCAATAAATGGCTCTCTAATACTTTATCCTTAATCCAATAACTAAGGCCTGCGGGATGGGTTTGGAAACCTTTTTCTGGGAGAATCTTTCCTCCATAATCCTGTCCCCGCATCGGTGACCCAATCTCTGCTGCTTGGGCTTCTAATGCAGGATTCCATTCAGGAATTCCTTGTCCTGTTGCCTTTTTATCCGTTACTTCCACAACACAGCGACAGTTAAATCCATTAGGCGGGTACCACATATTCCAAAATGGGTCATCATAACGTCGTATCTGCCCGTCTAATGCGGCATGAGAAGGTCTTACCTTACCATCTCCTATGGTGATATATTCCCAATTTGGGAAAACATCCGTGGCCTGCATCATCTGCTTAAAGCGTCCTTCCGAAAAGGCGTTTGCCATATTCTGACGGTACACAAGCTGTAACTGTGCTTCTGTTATCCTTTCTATTTCTTCAGAAATCCCTTTTAACTGCTTCTTAAATTCATAGTAAGAGAGACCTTCATCATAAGATTTTACTAAGGTATCAAGGACTTTTCCTATCTGCTCTGTCTTGGCCAAGCCTGTCACCGTGAACGCGTATTGTTTGAGTTCCTCTTCCAGCTTGTTATATGCTGTGTTGCTGAGTACTTTCTTCTTCGTAAACCAATTTTTCGCTTCCTCAAACGTTGAGAAATACGGGACCGTATTTTTGTCTGAAAAATCTGAAAACTCTGCTTTCCGCAAACTTTTAACTCTCTGTACAATTTGCTGACGTCCGATCGCTTCTGATATTAATAGGTCCAGAGCCAACCCTTCGGAAGGGAAGGGATATTTTTCTCCTATGGTCACTGCTTTCGCCAAGGCATCTTCCCAAAATTCTACTCCTTGAAAGGATGTTATCAGGCTGTTAAAACAGCGTTGAAAGGGTCTTGTAAAACCGTTAAAACGCTGTTGGAACAGTTGATCCAAGTTTCCGAAATATTCTTCATTAAGCCTGTCTTTCTTGTTTTGAAATCCCTCTGCAAAAGAAGGGATACCTTTATGGACTTTATTGATATCCGTTAAAGTAATATCCCCTTCATTAAACCCGTAAGCGTGACGGATATAGGCTTCACTCAATTGAAAACCCATAGCAACCAGCTTTTGGTCTCTATTGATTTTCGCCATCTCGTCCTCTTTCTCCGGAACCCAACGAAAGGTAGGAATTTCCTTAAAACCGTTGACAAGACAGAGGTGTGTCACCAATCTATTCATGACGTCTTGGATTAATTTTTTGTCGTCTGCCATAATATCTTCACGGACCATGTTTAATCCTTGGTCATTGCCCAGTTTTCCCGGCGTGGAATTCAGGGCAGAAGCATGTCCTAAGATTAATTTGTTAATCTGTTCTGAACACACGTCGTAAAAGGTTTTGAACAAGGTGCTCGTGCCTGTTTTCTCTGTCTTGAGAATTTCGAATTTATCGGAACCGTCGACCACGATGCCGCCGGAAGACCGGAATTCTGTAATCGCTTGGAGCATTTCTGCTCTCTTCTGCGGAGTCGAGATATCCGTGCTGGCTAGGATAGAGTCATCTCCAAACCGCATAATATAACTGGTCCAATATTCCATATCTCCTCGGAGCCAAGTAGCCGGCCAAAAGACCCGGGCTAACTGGCTGTCCCCATAGGGATTCAGGAAGGAATTCCTATAGGGGATTAACTCTCCCTCTTTATGGATATCTCCTAGGGTCAGGATGAACGGTTTCTCTTTGGTATTATGGGCAGGCACCAGTTCTCGTTCCTCATTAAAGGAAAACCAGTCGTTGGGTAAGGCTTCGACAGACTCATAGAGCCACTGCCTGTTTATTTTGATCATAGGGTGGTGCAGCACGGTAAAACCATGCCATACTGCTTCATAAATAGCACGGAATACTTTTCGGGGATGAATATCCAAGATGTTATTCTGCACGAAATCCACCGTTTTATGATCGTCTCCGATGATGGCGAATTCGTCCCCAATAACGGCTGCTTCCCTTGCGATGATGGCGGCTTCTACTTCGGGAACAAAGGTGATATCTTTTAAGGCCTGGTAAGGGCTGACCCCGGACTTCCGGAAAAAGTCTCGGTTGGGATTAGGAACCATACCCCAATATTGTAATAACTTTGATGATGCTAATCCCTGTATTCTATTCTGTCTTTCCGCTCTCATCTTTGTTTACAATCCTTTCTTTTGATAATAACTTTAATACACACCTAGCATAACAGAAAACAAGAGAAGTTTTGTCCAAAATGCAATAAGATGTTTTTTCAAAAAAATCCCGAACCCCAAAAGTGTTAGAAAGGTGTTAGAAGAGTGTTAGAATGATTTTTTTCTCATTATCCTGCGGCAATATTCTTCCTCTATAAATTAAATATTTATAAACTAGGAGAGTAGTTTATGAGTAAAGAATACTCAGCAATAGAGATCGCAAAAGCAATTATTAGAAAATGTAAGAAACACGATTGGAATATCAATATTACAAAATTACAAAAACTGCTTTACATTGTTTATGGAATTTATTTATCAGAAAATAGTCAAGTATTATTTGACGAAGAACCTTTATGTTTGCCTTTTGGTCCTGTTTTTAATTCTGTTTTACAATTATATAAACAGGGAAAACTAGATTTAAGGGAAGAATATCCTCCCATAAATGATGAAAACATACAAGAAACTATTGAAAGGGTAGTCCGAGGGTTTGGACAATATGGAGCTAAAACGTTATCAGAGTGGTCTCATAGGGAAGGAAGTACTTGGGATCGTGCACACAGAGAATCAGATATATGGGGAAATTTTATAGATAAAGATTATATTAAAGAAGAATTTGATAAATTTATAAAGAGTTTACAGAATGCACAGAAAGGTTAAAATGAGTAAATTAGAATTTCAATCTTCTAAAATACCCGGACTAAAAATAGTCCGGGATGTTTTTCAAAAAATCCCGAATCCCAAAAGTGTTAGAAAGGTGTTAGAAGAGTGTTAGAAAGTGTAAGAATGATTTTTTTCTCATTATCCTGCGGAAATATTCTTCCTCGCCCTATAAGGAGTCTAAAGGCCTAAAAATATTCCGTGAAGTTGTCGTATCTTTTTAAGTAGGGTTCTCCGAATAACACCTTGCTCCTGCCCATACGGGACTAAAAGAATCCGGGAGTCTGGAACATTGTATGCGGGAATGTTCTTTTCTCCGGCCTTGGGAGAAGGATAAAGGAAGACTTTGTATTCGTTCGTGCTTCCAATACCCGTATGGCCCCCTCTAAAGCATCAGGACCATCATCATGAACTACGGAATCCGGGAAATATAAAAGCTGTTCTATCAGTAATTTTCCTGTTTTGCTTCTTATTAATTCACCATCAAAGACTATTTTGTTGGTTTCAAACAAAGGAACCAGCTTGGTGATCCTATGCTCTTTCTTCAAGGTATTTTTTATCGCATGCAGGGGCAAAGCGACACCTTCCTTCTCTGCAAAGGCTTGTAATTCTTTCAAGAAATACGCCTGAAATCCATTGCTCTCTACAGCAACGATAAGGATAGAGTCTTGGTATTTTTGATAGAGATTAATGATGTTCTCAAAGAATTTGTGGTCGCTCCCTTGACCCATCACCGCATCCACCACAATAAACTCATCCTGATTCTTCGAAACCAGTACGCCCGCTTTATAGTCGTTGGCTTTAATCCCGTCCACGCTCGGGTCAATAAAGAGAGCCATGGGAGCGCCTACTTCTCTCTGACCCTCTCGAATCATGGATTCCGTAAACAGGGAGTTTTCCTCGTCCGACGGCATATTTTGGTACTCTGCATGAAAAGCAGAAAGTCCTATCTTTCTTTGCTGTTCCTGAAGGAATTCGACAGAAAACCGTTCTTCCCATAAAGACTTTTCCCCTCCGTTCCCGTCGGGTTCTAGGGCACGATAAATTTTTCGTTCCCACATATTCCAAGGTTCCTCTTCACTGAGTAATAAGGTGCCCGAGACGCTTCTTTTCCTCAATATCGTACCGATGAACACAATTTTCCCGCCTGATTTTAAGGAGGGGACGAGCCCGCGATTGATCACGTCCAATGTTTTTTGAATCGTTTTGGGACTCATGCTTTCTTCGTCTTTCTCTATATCGTCCAGAATAATGAGGTCGGGTCTGTGTTGACGGTTTCTAAATCCTCGGACCGCTTGCTTTCTCCCTCGGGCCAAAACCCTCGTTTTGTTGGCTGTAAAGTCGTCTTCCGACCCCTGGCCTAAGAGCAGGGAGCCAAAGTCTTCGAGAATCCTATGATTGTCGGTAAACTCGAGACGGATAAAATCGGATAAATCTCTAGCAAGAGCATCCGTTGCCGAGACTAAAACAACAAAATAACGTTTCTCGAATAAAATACACCAGACAACATAGGCAAAACTCACCAGAACCGATTTCGCAAATCCTCTCGGAGCCGCTATTGCTATCCTTGTCTTCTCTGATTCTAACAACTCAATCATCTCCCGGTGAAACTCCGGACTTTTCTGATCTGCATAATGAGGCAAATAATGGGAAAAGAAAAACCAAAAGTCGTGCTTCGCCTGTTTTTTCCTCTTCTCTTTCCCGGCAATCCCCACGGGAGTTGTTTCTGAGTCCATGAGGTCTAAGAGGAGCGGAATGGTTTTGAGGTATTGTTGCCTCGTTAGTTTTTTCATTATTATTGTCCTACCTGACGGAGATAGCGGGCGATGGTTTCTTTGATAATATCCTTTACATCTTGATGGTGTTCCTTAACAAAAAGGATGAAGTGTTCCATAACCCTTTTCGCTTCTCCTAACTTGTCGATAGCAATATCATATTTCTTCTTCATCGAGATGAACGCATCCAAGCGTTTAATATAGTCTTCTTCCGGGATGCCTTCCCGGATCGCCCTATCGATATCTTTCATTGCTTCGTCAATCTTTTCTTCTATCCAGGCGGGAAACGCTTTGCGTCTTTCCTGGACTTGTAATCTTTTAATATCCCAATCTAGTGGTGTTCCTTTGTATTGGTTTTTCCAGATACTGATGGTCTGAGGATGGACATCTAACACCTGTGCTATCTCTTTCTGTGTCATCCCTTCTGAATATAAACTTATGGCTTGTCCCAGTTTCTCCACTTGTTTCATCATGAGACTGCTCCTATCTTTTTCTATTCCATATATATACCAATACTATAGCAGAAAAGGGCTGTAAAAATGTCCAAAACGCAATAATTTTATTCAGAATAAGAAAAAAGGAGGTCAACGGGAATTCCCGTTGACCTCTAATCAAATCTGAATTTTATTGAAATCCCTAGGGAGCCTCTATGGAACGGATTACTCGGATAACACGGGCTACAATTTCAATATTATTGTCCTCCCATTCTGTAGGTAATATTTCTTCGCTCCCGTAATTCGGATTCTCACTCTTGATAAGAATATTCCCGTTTACTCTTCTGATTAACTTTTTCACTCGAAGCTCGTCAAACACTCGGAGAATATAGATGCTGTCACTAATCAGTTCCTTATCATTAGGGGATACTAATAGTAAGTCCCCGCTTTGTATGACAGGCTCCATGGAATCTCCGCTAGCAAATAATAAAGCAACACTTTTGGGCAAATACCCTCCCAAAAACCGGATAGGGATCCCTATATAGTCCTTAATCTCTTCTTGATAGTTAATTAATCCCAGTCCCGCTGATGCTTTTACATCCAACAAAGGTATCTTGACTACATCTTTCTTTTCCGTTTTTGCTAGTTCCGTATTATTGTTTGTTACTGTTACACCTGTTTCTCCTCCCGAACGGAACATTTCTCCTTTCCCTGTGATTAGCCATTCTATATTTATACCTATTTTGGATATTTTATCTAATTTTTCATAGGTTAAATGACCTCGATCATTTTCATATCTTGCAAGATTAGATTGAGGTATATCTAGGATTTCACACAATTTTACTTGTGTTATCCCTTTTTCCTTTCTAGCTTGCCTAAGTCTTTTTCCTACAGACATAAAAACCTCTTTTATACTCAAATAAAATATTTTGTAAAAAATGTTGACAAATATTCATATTGAGTATATACTTAAATAAGATATTTTAGTTGTGAGAACAACAAAACAGAGTTGAGAGAAAGGTTCCAGAGGAGAGAAGACGTTATTATAGAATAAGATAAAGAAGGTTTATAGAAACCCCTTAAACTCTCTACTCAATGCCGTAAAGAACGGGAGATAGCCTCCTCATCTGGAACCTGAGGAGCCCGGGTCTTTACGGCTGTTTTTATCCTAATTATCCAAGAAAAAAGAGGAAAAGTCAATCCTATGGTGGGAGTTTAAGGAGGTGGGTCATAGAAAAAAAGGAGAAAAGTTGTGGGTCAGCGGGAATTCCCGCTAACGTCCCTCAATAGTGATTTTCAAGGAACAGAGTTCCGTTACGGGGATTCCCGTAACGGGCTCCATAGAAATTTTTGTTTAAGGGGGTAACGATGAAAGTGATAGAACAAGATACGATGTGTTTGATCCAAAGAGAAGATGGGTATATTAATGCCACCGCCCTCTGCCAGTCTGCGGGGAAACGGTGGAATCATTATATCAGTAATGATTCTACAAAGGAGTTTTTGGGAGAATTGTCGGGGTCTATGGGAATTCCGATAACGGGAACAAGTATAGGAAATATCAGTATTTCCTCCGTGGCCGGTATTCCGGCCACGGGCTTAATTCAGGTCAGACAAGGAGGAACGCCACAAGAACAAGGAACCTATGTGCACCCTAAGGTAGCTATTCATTTAGCGCAATGGCTGAGTCCTAAGTTTGCGGTGTTCGTGACGGGGATAGTGCTCAATTGGATCAATGGGACAGAGGAAACAACATGGGAAGATGAGTGGTCTCCTTATCTTGGAAGCTATCAAAATTACCGTTTCTTTCCTCGAGCCTGGTATCAAGTAATGAAAAGATTGTATGGACAGGAGACGACACCTACGCATATTAATAACGGGATTTATGAGAATGCGTTGGGTGCAGGAGCGTCACAAGAGATTCGCAGAAGACGCAGGGTGTATAACAAAAAAGCCGAGCTCTATGAATTCCTGACAGACGAAGGGACAGAAAAAGTCCAAGCATATGTGAAAGGATTAATAGAAAAAGCAAAGACCTGTGTTTCTTTCCTAGAGTTTGAGGCTCTCCTGCACGCCCCTCTCTTAGAAACCCAGAGAGAACAATAAAGAGTAAAAAAGGAGGAAAGGAATGGAAAAAATAAGAGAGGTCTTGAAAAAGATAGGTCATACCTTGAAAACATACCGTTATCCTGTGCTTATTCTATGGGGAGTTATCAGTTTTGGTATCTTATTATTCTTCATCCTGGTAACGGCGTCTCACCTAAAAGATGCTTACAGACACTTAAGCTTCCTGACCGAGAGATTGGAAAAAGTGGAACAAAGAACAGGGCTTATTTACCAGAAAAAATGCCAGGAGGCCCAAAAGTATGAACGGTAAAGAAGAACAGATAGAGAGGGATAGGAACGAACTGCTCCATATCCTGAAGGCCCTTAAGGAGGGGTCAGGAGAACGAGCTATACTCTATAGAAGAAAAACAGAATTAGAGGATAGGATTGTTGAGGCAGGGTATGCGTATCAACAAGAGAGATTAGGAATAGTAGAGAAGCAAAAGAAAGAGAGGAAGAAGTTAGGCCGGCGTTTGGCACGTTGGGAAGATTAGCCCATCTTCATGGGTAGGAAAAGGGGAAGCCCCGAAGGCATACATTGAGGTTCGAGTCCTCAAGGGGCGTAGCAATATGATAAAGGAGAGTGTATCCATGAAACGTAGATTGATGAATAGAAAAAAGGAAGCGACTTATCTCCAGGTTCCTGACATTGTGTTAGAATACCCCTTAAAAGAAAAAGAATTTCCGGAAATTGTGATGCCTAATCTTGGTATTGTGGTCTGGTGTAAAGAGGGGAGCTTCAGAAGCTCAGGCTTCCAGACTATGGATTTACCCTATAGAGAATTTCATGTCATCATCAAACATTACGAATTTTTTAAGTTCATGGCTCCCAAAATTCAGGATAGTCTCTTAATGAAAGAGTGCGAATCTGTACTCCCAGAATTAAAGAAAGAGTATGCACTAACCCTGGATGATGTACTGAATATCTTTGATGCTATTCTGGATAAAGCCAGAGAGTTTACAAAAAAGAGATTGATGTCTCGTTACCAATGTACGATAAGAGCAATGAACAGTTGGTTTGAGAGGGACTAGATGTTCGACAAAAGTAGAATCCCTACCTTTTATGAACTGACAGAACAGGAGCAAAACGAAGTGCGGGAACGTTTTAAGAGGTTAAAAGGTAAACAAAAGAGACGAGCACTGGTTTCTGGCTTGGAGGACGAATATTCCGTTGAGCTCTTAAGTAAGAGTCTATTCATCAAGAGAGCAGGAAAGAAAAAAGAAGGAAAAGCGTAGTATGGAACAGAACGAGATATTAATAAGACTAGAGAAGGTATTAGAGATCTCCTTGAGAGATTTAGAGACCATGGAAGAACGCGTGCATGCGGCTTTAGACCAAACGATGACGATGGGAAACAGTAATCAGCTCTCTGAGGACAAGCAAGAATCCGTGTTTCAGGATGTGAGGAATCTTTTGTTTGAGGAAGAAAGAAAAGCGAAGGAAACGTTATCCTGTCTTTCCGATCTCTTAGAACAAACCCGTCAGGTACAAAAACGTCTCTCCTTATCCCCTAAGGAGAGAGAAGGAGGTGCAGATGACCGTCAAAGAATTGAGGATGTATCTCGTTAATCAGCCTCAGAATATGGTGGTCATGTTCCGTGAACCGGGAAGCAGTTTACTTTCCCCATTAAATGAGAAGAATTTTGTATTTTTAGAATTAAGAGGCACACAGGACGGCAGGAACCATTGGAGTGCAGGAAAAGTCTTTTCCTTGTCCGAACGCTATTACCTCCAAGAGAAAAGGAAGAAAGAAAAAGAGACAAGCAATGATGGTGAACAAGAAGAATAAGAGGAATAGAAAATATAACCCAAAATACATCCGCGCTTATATCCATACCTTAGAGTCGTTTACTACACAAGACATTACCGGGAAATTCGGAATGAATCCCAAATATGTCTATCAATTTTTAAGAAAATATATCCCTGATGTTTTGTATAAATATAAGGTTCCTCGAAAACAGGATTGGAACTACGACGATATGGAAATATCCCGAATCACCCTGTCCGGTTATGCATCTGCCGTGAGAAAAGAAAAAAAGACGTGCGGACACACATTGACATCGCTCTGCTTCCTGGAGGTAGAAACCAAGGAAGGCATTATTGATGTTCTTATTCCTCACCGTATGGACCTGGAATTATTCGAGAGAGATGTTGTTTTAGAAGTGTTAGGGGTACGCCGGTATGGTATTATGCGTTACAAACTTCTTGAGGTATTGTGATGAGAGAAAAGTATGTGACCAGTAAACAGATAGCTGAGAAGCTAGGAATATCCCTAAGACAAGCCCAACGCATGGCGTTAGAAGGTGGCTGGGAGTACAAAGAAACAAAGAAAAGTGGAGCAAGAGAGAAAAGGTTTATGGTCTCTCTTCTGCCTCTGCCGATACGGGTTAAAGTGGATCCTCCTTCTCGATCCATGGACTTGATCCTCCGTGAGCCTAAATCCCTTTTAGAATTAGAACCGTTTAACAGGAAGATAGCCGACGCCCGTTTCACGGTATTGGAACTATTCAAACAGCATAGAGAGAATTTTAGAACTCAGAAAGAGACTTTGGAGTATTTTATCCAGCATTGGTCCGAGATAGCAAGCCCTGAGTTATTAGCAGTTATTCCGAAGATGTGCCCACGAACTCTTTTTTATTGGAAAAAGAAATATGCTAAAGGGGGACTGACGGCCTTATCCACGGGCCATGGCGTGCACCGGAAAGGAGCGACCAAGCTTCCCAAGTCCTATCAAAATCTTGTATTAAAAGCCTATATGGACCAAAACCAACGGTCTGTCCGAAGCATTTATTCTCATATTATCCACAAAGCGGCCTTAGAAATGGTCGGCAGCCATGAAAATGGTCTGTCAGAAACGAAAAACAAATTAAAAAAGGAGTTAACCCTAAGAATAGTGACCTATTTCATTAAACAACAAACGAGTGCGGGATTATTATTAAAAGCGCGGGGGAATAAAGGGGAAAGGGAAAAAGTACGGCCTTACCTGACGAGAAGTCGAGAAAGTTTATCATCGAATGAGGTTTGGGTATCCGACGGACATGATGCCAATACCTTTATCATGGACGAGTATGGAAATATCACCCGACCTGTTGTGGTGGTATGGATGGATGAACGGAGCCGGATGGTGATGGGCTATGCGGTAGATATTACCGAAAACACTGACCTTGTGATTACATCGCTTTGTAACGCAGTCGAGAAGTACGGCATTCCCCAAACGCTCTATATGGATAATGGGAAAGCCTATATGAATAAAAGAACCTCGGAAAAATTTCAGAGCGAGAACAGGATCAAGGTTTATGCCATGCTGGGATGTTCTGTCATGAATGCCCGTCCGCATAATGCGCGCGAGAAAAGCGTTGAGCGGTTCTGGGGCACCTTGGACAACGGGTTTTCTAAATTTCTTCCCGGTTATGCTGGTAAGGATATCTTATCCAAGCCTGAGGAAACGCAGAGAGCAGTAAAAATGAGACACATTCTCACCCTAGAGGAATATCGGAAAGCCTTGGATGCCTTTATCTTTAAATACAATACAGATTCCCATTCCGGGATTGGGAACAAAACGCCGTACGAGGTGTGGAAACAGAATATTCAGGAAATACGGCATGCTAATCCTGAAATGCTGGCACAATTAAGGTTGGAATTTATCACAGAATTACGTACGGTCATGGCAGGCGGACGAGTCCGTGTTCGGAACCGGGAATATGTGGCACCTTCCTTACTCTATTATGTGGGAGAAAGGGTAGAAGTTGCTTTGGACCCTGAGAACCTTAGTATATCCTATATTTTCCTTGAAGGGAAACTGTTAACTAAGGCGGAAGAGCTGGTAGCAGCAGACTTTAATGATATCCATTCCATACAAACGAAGGAAGCGTATAAACAGTTGTCACGTATGCAAAAAGATAAGAAGAAACTGCATAAGAAAATAAAAGAAATTCAGAGTCAGGCGTCGGCTCTTCTCTTGGAAGAGAGAACAAAAGTCTTGGAAGAAAATAATCATAAAGGAAAGAGGAAGAACCAGGAAGAGGGAGGAGAATTTGTTATCGACCTCTTTAACTGTTAGGAAGAAAGATATAAAGGAGGAGTGCATGGAGCAAGGAATAAGAGACAGGATAGAGGCAATCCGGAGATATTTGGAAGAAACGGGAGAAAGCCAAGGTTCTTTAGCCCGGGAGACGGGACTCTCCCGGACAACGATCAGCAATGTGTTATTGGAAAAATATAATGCATCCTACAACGATATTTTATCACGGTGTGAAGATGTGATTAACCGCAGGGAAGAAAAAAGAAAATTACTCTTTCAAGCCCCGGAATTCATAGAAAACTCTATTACTAAAAAGGTAGCGTATGCCTTAAGCAATGCGACCAGCGTACACATCCCACGGATTACTGTACTGTACGGGGAAAGCGGGATTGGAAAGACCAAATCGTTAGAGGAATTCATAAAGTACCACCCCACTGCCGTTCTGGTCAAGATACGCCCAGATTTTATTGTATCGTCTATCTTGAGAGAGATTGCTGAACCGATGGGGGTCAGCGTGCAAGGGTCGAATTATGAAATTACGAACCGTATTATTAATAAATTAAAGTCTACCGGTCGTGTTCTTATTTTCGACGAAGCAGAGTATTTGTCAGCGAGAAGTTTGGATATTATCCGGAGGATTCACGATGAAGCCCAAAACCCTGTCGTGCTGGTTGGGATGCCTAAACTCTACCATAACCTAGTCGCTTTGAGAAATGGATTTGAACAGATTGCGAACCGTATGATTTCTTATAACCTCAACCAACCCTCTGTGAATGATTTAGAACAGATAGTCCAAGTCTGTATACCCGATGTTTCGGACGATGTCTGCTCGGCGTACATTGAATGTTCAAGGGGTACGATCCGGACTTTGCTTCTCCTGATGCAGGATATGGTGAACTATGAACAAGATACGGGAAGAAAAGTAACAGCGGGTGCTATTAAAAATTATGTGAAAACATTACATTAATAAAAAAATAAGGAAACCATAATGAAAAGTATAGAAACTATCAAGAATAACGAAGAATTAAAAGAAGTAACAAATACGTATGTCCATTTGGAACGAGAGTTGGAAAAACAAGAAACCTTGATGAACAAAGAGTTAGATGAGATTAAGAGAAAATATGATGTTAAGAATGCGCCTACGAAAGCCCAAAAAGAAGCTCTCAAAATGGTTATCCAATCCTATGCGGATGACCATAAAGAAGAACTCATCACAAACGATAAGAGAAGCTATGAATTACCGCTAGCAACGATAGGCTATCGAAAGAGTACGGAGGTTGTGGTTCCAAATGCAAAGATGGCTTCTATTATTGAAGCACTTGAAGATATGGGCAGAATGGAATGCATTGATATTAGAAAAACAGTAAAGAAATCCACCCTGAGTTCTTGGAGTCAGGAAGCATTAGAAAAAATTGGGTTATCCCGGAAAGAAAAGGATACGTTTTATATAGAAGTCAAAACAGAATGTCTTCAATAAATAGAAATAAGAAGCAAATAGCGTTAGTGCATATTCTTAAGAAGAGAATACATCTGGATGACGATATGTACCGATGTTTATTAAGGGAGAATTTCGGGGTTGAGTCGTGTAAGGAACTCGACCCCGAACGTCTTTCTGAACTGATTGACTT